>JAGLZA010000380.1 GCA_023131835.1 Caldifarciminota bacterium | reverse complement strand
CCCCCTTAGCTGTCATCACTACACCCCCTGCACGAGATGTTGAAAAATTAAACAAAGTATAAGGTGGAGCTATCACCGTGAACATAACCTCCTCTCCCACTGGCGGCAATTCCATCTCTGATTCTATCTCTATTTCCGGTTTGCGTAATGTTAATGTATCTCGAGCTGATTCTATATCAAGCCCTCTTGCTTTGTCTTCTACTGTCTCAACCCATATCTCATAAGTGCCCACATCCCACCACTCTGTGGATATGTTTTTTCCACTCACGTTCTTTATTGTGTCTAAGATATAAGCACATATGAAACCGTCAGGATTCATTATTTTTAGCTTTACCACATCATCATCGAAAAGATTTGTTTCCAAATCAACCGTTATATACTTACCTATGGTTGTGGATTCGATTTCTTTCCCTTTTTCATCTCTGATTTTTACTTCTATTTTCGGTTCCTCCACCGATAAGAGAACATCAATTCCTGTATCGTAAGAACTATTCGCATCTACATCTACGTAATAAGATCCTTCTACGGTGAAATAGGCTTGAGTATTATAATCGTGAGAAGCAGTTCCATAAGTTTTTCCTTCTATTTCTTCCGGCGCTTTTCCAATTATCACTTTGCCATAGCAATTCCCAGTAAAGTTAAGCATCTCACCTATCAGCACTTTGTAAGTTACGCTGGCGTTATCCCCTATTACCCCTTTTCCTCTGTTATACCAGTGATCTGGATGATAAAGAAAATCGTTATAATTTCCTTCATCTGGAGATGTGGGTATTCCTGCTTCTTCCATTCGTACAAAAGCCTTATTTATAGCAAGGTAAAGGTCATCACTTCCTTGTAACTCCGATAAAGATTGATTTACCAAGACTATCCATGCCTTGTCGTCTGGTTCTAATCCATATTCAGATATTATGTCTTTCACATTTGTCCCTTCCATTTCTGAAGTCAGTACCTTACAACCCACATAAACATCTATTTCGTACACACCTGCATCTTTACCAGTAGTGTTCCACCTCACTTCAAATTCTCTTTCTCCGATATTCAACTCTGCAATACATGCGAGGTCATCACTACCTATCGCTTCATACGTAGCATCTTGAAGTATAGCTAAAATCTGGTCTTGCGTTTTTGAACGAAGTCCATCCGCATCTCCACCGCAATAGTCACCAATTATGTACTTTATCAACTCAGAAGCATTATTAACGTTATTCCAATTTCCATAACATGTGTCACATCCCGGAACAGATATCCAGATTACATATCCCCCAACATTTACGCACTCAGAAACATTAAGTGTTTTTGAGAATGAATCATTTTCCACTGGAATAGATTCGTTTGTAATTCCTGGAACCCCCGGATAACTCTTTTCGTATAATCCTATTCCACTTCCTCCTTTGGGTGAAATTGTAATGAGATCTACGTGGTCAGAGCCCATAGCAGTTCCATTTATCACAAAACTTGCTCCTGGAACAGTTACGTTCGTTGATATATTTACTGTAAAAGGCCACCATCCCAGCCTAATTGAAGAAGAGCTTCTCGTTACATTGTCAAACTCCAAAATGTCATTGATAACTATGTCAACACTTTCTCCTATATTTGAGATTCCTCTTATTATCACCTCTTCTCCTGTTTCCGCAACTGCGCTATCAGAAACTCTTATTTCCACTTTTAGCTTGCTTACGTTTATATTAATCTCATCTTTCTTATTTTCCTCTGCATCTTCGTATGTTGCGGCATCATACCAAACTCTGAATGTGTAAGTTCTATTCTCAAAA
>JAGLZA010000038.1 GCA_023131835.1 Caldifarciminota bacterium | reverse complement strand
TTTCCTGAGGCAGACTATCCGGTGAAACTTAAAAGTAATGAACTCACCGCTCTATGTCCTTTTACGGCTCATCCGGATTTCTATACCGTTACAATAATATATAAACCAGTTAAAGTGATAATGGAACTAAAGAGTATAAAACTGTATATCGAAAGATTCAGGAACCTGCAGACAACCCATGAAACACTGCTCAATATCATCTTTGAGGATTTTAAAACACTTTTATCTCCGAGATATCTCAGGGTGGAATTGAAGGTCAATACAAGGGGTGGTATAAAGACCACTGTAACTCGAGAGGAAGGAGAATAATTATGCCTATCGTCTGGCTCTACTGGGCAGTGTCTCTTACTATAGTTACCCTTCTAAGTGGATATATTGTCAGGTATCATAAAGAGTATGGGTTTGCCGCGCTCCTTGCTTTTTATACCATATATCTTGCCGCTTCTCAGTTAACCGCAACAAGGATAGTGGTATTTGATTTAGGATTCCATAAATTCTTTGCGCCTGCTGCTGTCTTTCTTTATCCGTTTATAGCCCAGGCTATAGATATGATTAATGAGGTCTATGGTAGAAAAAAGGCTCATCTTGCAATAGGGATAGCCTTTGCGACCCAGGTCCTTTTAGTCATATTTATACTCCTAATCAAGAAACTCTCCCCTGCTCCATTCTTTTTCCATGAAGAAGCCTGGCAGGAAATTTTCTCTCTTGGTATCAGGATAACCATCGCTTCCTGGGTATCGTTCCTTATCTGTCAGAATGTGGATGCATATATTTTCTCATTTCTCAAGAAGAAATTTGAATCCAGGGTTCTTCTCAGGAGTATCTCATCCGATATAGTGGATCTCACCCTTGACAGTTTCATTTTCATAACACTGGCATTCTATGGGAGAATGCCAATAATTCCTCTTCTGATAGGTCAATTAGTAAGCAAAAACCTCATAGGTATCATAGATACCCCCTGGTTTTTGTGGTATAAGAAGATTATAACAAAAAAATAGGGGCACGGCGCCCGTGCCCACCCCTCACAGGGCGTATGCAATACGCCCCTACATCAGAATTAGTTTAAAGTCATCAGTCACCAGTCGGTAAGAGTTCGTTGGGTTCGTAGGGTTCATAGGGTTCGTTCCTATTTAACCATTCAACCATTTAACTAATTCCTTTTGCTTAAGATCTACCCAGAATTTGACACAGATAACACAGATAATCACTGATAAAAAAATAAATTAAAAAAATCAGTGTTTTTTGGGAGAAGTAGTGGGAAATCTTTAAATCATTTCAATCAGTAAAAATCAGTGTCAAAAAAAGGGATGGGAGGAGGGGTAACAAGGAATTTTTAATAAACCGTGAAGAAACCGTGGCTAAAAATGGGAGGAGGGGAATAATTTTGCACTTTGCACTTCTTGCCCCGTTAAATATGAAATTATTTAACGGGGTGAACATTCTTCATTTTTCATTGTAGCAGGAGCACGGATACCGTGCTCCTGCTATCCTTCCCCTTGCCACAGAAAGAAAATGCATTATACTTGAGTCGTGAAAAGACTATTTGCTTTTGAGGCCTTTATTGCCAGAAGGTATATCAGGATAAAAAAGGGGGAAGGGTTTCGATCGCTCATAACCCTTTTCTCGGGGACAGGTATTGCCTTAGGTGTTGCTACCCTGCTTGTTGTCCTTTCGGTTATGAATGGTATGCAGGCAGACCTCAGGGATAAGATACTGGGTGCTACATCCCACATTAACCTGCTCAAATTTCACAACGAACCAATATATAACTGGGAGTCAATAAGTGATTCCCTTAAGAAAACAATTTATCAGATAGAAGAGGGAACGCCATACATATATTCAAAGGGATTGATAAAACATAATCAATATATAGATGGTATTGTAATCAAGGGTGTGGATGAATCTACATTATCATTGGTGAGTGAGATCCCTGATAATATTGTGCTCGGTTCCTTCAACCTATCGGGAAAGACTATTGTCCTTGGAAGATATGTGGCAGACAGGCTTCGTGCCCATGTAGGTGATACTGTAATTCTCTCCTCGCCCTTTTCCGGAACGCCAACACTTTTTGGACTTCTTCCCTCATCTCAAAGATTCGAGGTTTCGGGTATCTTTGATGTGGGAATGTATGAATATAATGCAACCCTTGGGCTTATATCGGTTGAGAATGCCGGGAATATATTCGGGATTAATGGTGTTACTGGGATAGAGTTTATCATTAAGGATATCTATAAGGCTCCTGATGTAAGCATAGAGGTGGCGGCACTTCTGGGTTATCCCTATCGTGTTACAAATTGGATGGAGGTGAACAGAAGTTTATTAAGGGCTCTTCAGATAGAGAAGACGACCTTTTATATCATATTGACGTTGATAATAATTGTGGCTGCGTTCAATATTATAAGTTCTCTTATTCTTATAGTTACTGGCAAAATGAAAGAAATAGGAATACTAAAGGCCATTGGAACTACATCTTCCTCCATAATGAAGGTATTCCTTATAGATGGTTTTATGGTGGGAGGGATTGGAACTATTGTAGGGGTTATAATCGCTTATGTCTTATGTTGGCTATTGGGGAAGTATCATTTCGTTGATCTTCCATCTGATGTATATTTTCTGGATAAACTCCCTGTGTTGATGCAAACTCAGGATTTTCTTATGGTTTCCCTATCTGCTATAATTCTATCTCTCCTCGCGGCCTTCTATCCCGCAAAGAAGGCTTCATCACTTGATCCGGTGGAGGCAATCAGGAATGAATAATCTACTCAGCGTCAAAGATATCTATAAGAGTTTTCACTCGGGCAGCGAGGAGATAAGGGTTCTTCAGGGGATTGATTTAGAAGTAAGTAAAGGGGATTTTATATCCATAACCGGACCATCCGGTTCAGGGAAGAGCACCTTGCTTCACATTATGGGTGGTTTAGAACATCCCGATAAAGGAGAGGTTATACTGAATAAAAAACCACTATATAACCATTCAGATAAAGAACTCGCAAGAATAAGGAATGAAAGGATCGGATTCGTATTTCAGTTTCATTATCTCCTTTCTGACTTTACAGTAACAGAGAATATAATGATTCCACTCCTGATAAAGGGCATTGACAGAAGCATTGCACTGGAGAGTTCAGGCAAACTCCTTAAGATGGTAGATTTAGAAAATCGTGCCCATAGCAAACCAGCAACACTCTCAGGGGGTGAGAGACAGAGGGTGGCAGTTCTCCGTGCTATTGTCAATCAGCCTTCCCTGCTCCTTGCAGACGAACCTACAGGGGATCTTGATTACGAACACGCAAAAGCCATCCTTGACCTACTAAGGGGTCTTCATAGAGAAAGCGGAATGGCAATTATTATAGTAACCCATAATAAAAGGGTTGCACAAATAGCCAAAAAAACATATAATTTAGTAGACGGAAAATTGGAGAAAAAAGATGAAGTGTGATTTATGCGGTAAGAATAATGCCAAATACAAATACTATGAAGTAAATTCTAATTCTATAAAGGAATTGAATATCTGCGGGGAATGCGCTAAGAAAAAAGGGATTGATTTTACATTAAAGGTTTCAAAGTCACCCACAAAAAATATTATATGTCCTGGTTGTGGTTTAAAATTTTCATCGTTTAAGAAAAATAATCGCCTTGGATGTTCTGAATGTTATAATGCTTTTCATTCAAAACTTAAGGTAATCTTCAAGCAGATTCAACCTGACATCACAAACAGAGGAAAAAAGCCCATAAAGGATGTGCGTGTTTTATCTATGAAAAAGGAGTTAAGGGAATTACAGAGGAACCTCGAGGATTATGTAAATATGGAAAAATATGAAGAGGCTGTTCAGATAAGAAATAAGATTGAAGAATATCAGCAGAAACTAAAGAGTATCAGCAGGGAAAATGATTGAATCACTTCATGCCGTATTGCCGGATTGGTTGAATACCATGGGTCCTTATCCTGACATCGCTTTTCTTTCTAAGGTCAGTCTCTTCAGGAATATTAGGGATCATAAATTTATTATACAGGCCACAGATGAGGAGAAAGCAGAGATTCTGGGTCTCCTGACCGATGGTATTAACTCTATCTTAAAAGAGGAAATAGTTTTAACTTTCGATAAAATAAGAGGTTATGAGAGAAAATTTCTTTTTGAGAGGCACTTCATCACAGAATACGAAATGAATAATGGAGATTTCTTGGGACTTGCCGTAAATAAGCATCAGAATAATATACTAATCTTGAATGCTGATGAGCATCTCCGGATATCCTCTATTTCTTCTGGTTTTAACCTTCGAGAACCCTTCTCCGAATGTGACGAACTGGATGGTTTGTTCTCTAATGAATTTGATTTTAGTTATGATAAGGAATTTGGATTTCTCACTTCCTCTCCCCAAAGAGTTGGTACTGGTTTAGAGGTTGAAGTTATCCTTCATCTTCCAGCGGTTGTTATTACTGGATCAGCAGGCGAATTGATAACCCGATTGGAAGGGTATAATTTTTCGATGGATGGAGCATTTAGAACGGATGGGGGAGTAGAAGGGAGTCTCCTTCAAATCAACAGTCAATTTACCCTGGGTGTAACCGAGGAGGAAATCATTCAAAAGGCGGAAGAGCAGATTATGTGGGTAATTAATATGGAAATAGATGCCCGCGAATACCTGATGGATAAGGCTCCTTACGAAACAGAAGACAAAATCTGGCGTTCTTATGGCATATTAAAGAATGCTCGATTGTTGAATATGGAGGATTTTCTCAACTTAGCTTCAGCTGTTAGATTGGGAGTGGGACTTGGATTAATAAAGGATATTGTTCTTTTAGACCTAAATAGGTGGACTATCCTGTCACAGCCAGGGCATCTTATGGTGGCCAGCGGAGGGGAAATTGAGCCACGAGAGGAAAATATCTTTAGATCTAATCTTATAAGGAAAGATGGAGGGGTTCAATAATGTTTATGGATGAGAGGTTTACAAAGAAACTTTTGGATGTGGTCAAGATTGCAAAACGTATAGCAGATGAGAATGGACAACCATCGGTTACTCCTGAAATGTTACTACTTGCCTTGTTTAAACAGGGTGGTAACCTTGCAATAACGATTATAAGGCAGGGAGGGATTGATAGCGATATCATGGAGGACAGATTAGAGGAATATATTGGGGATATGAAAAGGGTCTTTCTTATGGATCAGCCGATAGGGTTATCCGAAGAATCCCTTTCGGTCCTGGATCTGGCAAGGGAGGAGTCTGCGACTATGGGCCGTCATATAATCGGGACCGAACACTTACTTCTTGCAGTGATGAGATTAAGAAATAGTGAGGCTGCGGATGTTCTGATAGCAGAAGGGCTCGATTATTCAAGGGCAAAGGATATACTTCTTGATTTGTTTGCAAATAATCAATCTCTGGGTAGAGAGGAGATGGAGAAAGACACTAAAAAAGATCACTCCATAGAGATTTATACTCGTGATCTTACTGCATTGGCAAGAGAGGGGAAGATCGACCCAATTATAGGAAGGGAAAGAGAGATAGCAAGGGTTATTCAGACGCTTTGCCGCAGAAAAAAGAACAATCCTGTACTTATCGGAGAACCCGGAGTTGGTAAAACAGCAATAGTAGAAGGACTCGCACAGAAAATTGTTAAAGGTAGAGTACCTAAATCCTTGCTTAAAAAACGAATCCTTTCCCTTGATCTTGCATCAGTTATTGCAGGCACAAAATACAGGGGACAATTTGAGAAACGATTGAAGGCAATAATAAACAGGTTAAAGAATTCTAATGATATTATCTTTATTGACGAAATCCACACGATCGTCGGGGCAGGAGCAGCTGAAGGGGCAGTAGATGCTTCCAATATGCTAAAACCAGCCCTTGCGAGAGGAGAAATTCAAACCATAGGGGCAACAACCACAGAGGAATATAGAAAACATATAGAGAAGGATGGAGCCCTTGAAAGGAGATTCCAGATACTATTAATCGATCCTCCTACTGTGGTGGAAACCATAGAGATACTAAAAGGCATAAAGGAAAGATATGAGGTTTTCCACAAGGTCACTTACAGTGATGCTGCATTGGAATTTGCTGCAAAGCTCTCTTATCAATATATAACAGACAGAAATCTGCCAGATAAGGCAATTGATGTTATAGATGAATCCGGAGCCAGGGTAAAATTAAGGAATTCCAAAGTGCCCGATAAGATGATTGCCCTTGAAGAAGAGTTAAGAAAGGTCAAAAAGGAATTATCCAAGGTCAGGAGAGAAGGGAGATATGAGATAGCAATTGACCTTCGTGATAGACGTGATGAGATTGAGGAGAAACTAAGGAAAGAGGCTAAACGATGGAAGAAGGAGGAAAGTGAGGGTAAGGGAGAAGTAACCGAAGATGATGTAAGAGAAGTGATCTCCCTGTGGACTGGCATTCCTATTGCAAAATTGAAACGAGAGGAAACAGAAAAACTCCTGTCTATGGAAAAAGAGATAGAGAAGAGGTTGGTAGGACAGAGTGAAGCGGTTAAAGTAGTAGCAAAGGCTATAAGACGAGGCAGGGCAGGCTTAAGAGATCCGAGAAAACCTCTTGGTTCTTTCCTTTTCCTTGGTCCTACAGGTGTTGGGAAGACAGAACTTGCCAAGCAACTGGCGAAATTTTTGTTCAATACCGAAGAGTCTCTTGTCCGTATTGATATGAGTGAATTTATGGAGCGGTTTAATGTATCAAAACTCATTGGTGCTCCTCCTGGATATGTTGGATATGAAGAGGGAGGGGTGTTGACTGAGGCAGTGAGGCGACGTCCGTATTCCGTCATTCTGTTAGATGAGATCGAGAAAGCCCATTCCGATGTCTTTAATATACTCCTTCAAATTTTCGATGATGGTATCCTTACCGATGCTTATGGTAGGAAAATTGTTTTCAAGAATACCGTCATTATAATGACCTCTAATATTGGAACAAAGGAGATAATGAGAGGTTCTAAGGTGGGTTTTCAGAAACCAGATAGGACCTCAACCTATGAAGAGATGAAGGCATATCTCTTAGAAGAGATCAAGAATACATTTAACCCTGAATTCTTAAACAGGATTGATGAAGCCGTCGTATTTCACTCCTTGACTAAAGAGATAATGAAAGAGATAGTTGATATATTCTTTGGCGAGATAAAACAAAGGGTAGAGGAAAAGGGTTATGAGATATCTCTGACTGGGGAAGCGAAGGCATTTTTAATCGAAAAGGGATTTGATCCTGAATATGGTGCCAGACCATTGAAACGAGTTCTCCAGACACATCTTGAGGACCGCCTGGCAGAGGATTTTCTGGATGGCAAATGGGAAAAGGGGATGAAGATCGTTATTTCTCGGGAGGGTGATAATCTTATATTTATCTCTTCTGAATCTGTGGTGGAGGTTCTCGAATAGAATGGGAAAAATCATTACCATAGCGAATCAGAAGGGTGGGGTTGGAAAGACCACCACAGCCATAAATCTGGGAGCATCTCTTTCTTATTATGGGCAGGATATCTTGATTGTTGATGTAGACCCCCAGGCTAACGCTACCAGTGGATTGGGTTTTAGTAATGTGTATCCCACTATATACGATGTGATTTTAAAGGATGTCCCTCCGGAGGATATTATCAGGGATACAAATATCGAAGGATTGAGATTGATGGTTTCTGATATATCTCTGGTAGGAGCAGAGGTGGAATTGGTGGAGAGGAAAGGGAGAGAGATGCAATTAAAGAGAAAGACAATGTCCTTAAAGAAGGATTATGATTTTATACTTGTTGATGCTCCTCCTTCCCTTGGATTGCTTACAGTAAATGCCCTTGTTGCTGCTGATTCCGTTCTTATACCGATACAGGCTGAGTTCTATGCTATGGAAGGTTTGAGTAGGTTGTTGAATACAATAAGAAGTATCCAGAGGGAGTTGAACCCCCGTCTTACTATTGAAGGGGTGCTCCTTACTATGTATGATACCAGATTAAATCTTTCAGCGCAGGTTACAGAAGAAGTGAGAAGATATTTTGGAGATAAGGTTTATAGCACAATAATTCCAAGGAATGTGAGACTTGCAGAAGCTCCCAGTTATGGGAAGGATATATTCGCCTATAATTATCACTCAATGGGTGCTATATCTTATAAGGAATTAGCAAAGGAGGTAATGGAAAAAAATGGGAAGACAGGCACTTGGCAGGGGATTTGACGCGTTAATTCCTCAAAGGGATAAAGATAGAATCCCTCTGAATAAGATATTCCATTCACCGCTCCAACCCAGGATGGAAATCAATGAAAAAGAATTAAAAGGTCTTATTTCTTCTATTAGGAAGAATGGGGTGCTCCAACCCGTTCTTGTTAGAAAGGTAGACGAAAGATATGAATTGGTCTATGGACATAGACGTTTTGAAGCTGCCAGAAGAGCAAACCTATCGGAGATTCCCGCAGTGGTTAGAAGACTTTCTGACAGTGAGGTTCTTGAAATCGCAGTTATTGAGAATATACAGCGAGAAGACTTAAATCCCCTGGAGGAAGCCAATGCCTATTATAGATTAAATACTGAATTCAATCTTACACAGGAGGAAATTGCAGAGAGGGTAGGTATGGCAAGGTCAACAATTACTAATAAGATGAGATTGTTGGGCCTTCCGGATGAGGTAAAGGAAGCCCTGCTGAAGGGCAGGATAACCGAGGGGCATGCAAGGGCTCTTCTTGGATTAGGCGATAAAGATAAAATATTAAAGGAGTTTGCGAAAATTATAAACGATTCTAAGACGGTTCGTCAAGTTGAGGGGATTAAGAAAAGGAAAGAGTTACCCTTGAAATATCAGGTCCTCAGGGAGAAACTGATAGAATTGTTGAAGACAGATGTGAAAATAATTCATAGTAAGAAAAAAAGCAAATTGGTAATCACTTTCTATTCAGACAGTGACCTTGAAAGACTCTATAAGATTGTTGGCGGAGCAGATGAGGAAATTTTTAATTGAGACAGGTTTTATTGAGTAAGTGAAACGATATACTATACAGATTATTCCTTCAGAAGGAGATGTAAAACAAATAACCATAAAGCACAGAACGTTAGTTCTTATTGGTATTCTCGGTGGTGTGATTATAGGAGCATTTATTTATTTCGGGGTAAACTTTACAAAGATGTATGTGAGAAATGTTCAATATAATCTTATGAAAAGGGAAGTTTCTCGCCTGAAGAAGAAAGAAATGGAAATAAAGTATCTGTCGCGAGAGATCAGGAAATTCTATGCACTCTCCAATAAATTAAATGAGGCTTTAGGAATGAATATTCCCCGGAAAATAACATCACAGGGGAGCAATGACCATCCACTCCTCAAAGAGGGAATGAATTCATTTGGAGAGACAATGGAAGAAGAAGCAAGGAGACTCCGTGAATTCATACCTGATATAATGCCATGCCAGGGGGGGTGGATCAGTAACGGATACTCCGAGGACCATAAAGCCATTGATATATCATTGAAAGAAGGGACTGCCATCTTTTCTACAATGGAGGGAGAGGTAATCTTTTCTGGTGAACTTCAGTACCTTGGCAAAATTATTAAAATCCACAATAATGAAGGATTTTTATGTGTTTATGCACATAACAGCAAAAACTTAGTAAGGAAGGGAGATATGGTTAAAAAGGGAAATGTTATAGCTTTGAGTGGGAATACGGGAAGAAGTGAAGCCCCGCATCTGCACTATGGAATCATGATGCAGGGGAAATGGGTTAATCCAATCAACTATTTACCAGTCAGGAGGAATTATGAATAAGGATGCTATAATGAATGTCCTGCATAAGGGTTCGGATATTGAAGGGACTGTTAAGATTAATGGTTCTGTCAGAATAGACGGTAAGATTAAGGGAAAGGTTAAGGCAAGCGAAAAGATAGTTGTGGGACAGACAGGAGTTATCGAAGGTGATCTTAAGGCAAAAGAGGTTACTCTCTCGGGTAAGTGTACAGGGTGTATAATTGCGGAAGACAAGGCTATCTTCCATTCTACTGCTGAGTTTGATGGAGAGATTAGTTGCAAGCAATTATTGGTGGAGGAGGGGGTAGTAATTGATGGTAATATCAATATGAAAGAGAAAAGGGAAAAAGTTGCGCAAGGGACAGAGAAAAAGGGATGACTTGCGTCCGGTTAAGATAGAGTTAAACTATCTTAATCTTATACCAGCATCTACCCTTATAAAACAGGGTGGTACTATGGTTGTAATTAATGCTACTGTTATCAATTCCGTTCCAAATTTCCTCCAGGGATCAGGACAGGGTTGGCTGACTGCAGAATATGCTATGTTACCCAGATGCACCCCCTCCAGAATTAATAGAGAGAGGAAGTTTGTCTCTGGCAGGACATACGAGATTCAACGTTTTATTGGCCGTTCCCTCCGACAGGCTTTTGATCTTACAAAGATTGGAGAGAAGACGATTCTTGTCGATTGCGATGTGATACAGGCCTATGGAGGCACAAGGACAGCTTCCATTACCGGAAGTTTTGTTTCTGTGTATGAACTTCTCAGGCAGATGTATCTTATGAATGAGATAGAAAAGATACCTCTCAAGAATTGGTTGGCTGCATTGAGCGTAGGGATAATTAATGGAGAGATCTATCTTGACCTCGATTATGAAGAAGATTCATCTGCTGATGTGGATGTTAACCTTGTTATGGATGAAAATGGCAAAATAGTTGAGATTCAGGGTACCGGTGAGCGGGCTTTGTTTTCCCTTGATGAACTTCACGAAATGATTAATCTAACAGCGGGTGGGATTAAAGAACTTATCAATGTGCAGAAATCGGTGTTAAATATTGGATAATTCAAGGGTCTAAACTTAGTGTGCTTGTTCAAGAGAAGAGTTTTTTACGTCGGTGGGGAAACTTGATGGGGCCTTTAGATAATTACTGGAAGAAGGTGGTTCGTGGTAGTGGAGAGAGATTGGATGTCTACCTGGCACACTCTGAATTAAAGTTTAGCAGAAGCCAGATCAAGGATAAGATAAAAAAGAGAGAAATTCTCGTAAATGGGGAGCAGACTAAACCCTCTTACACAGTCAGAAGAGGAGATGTAATAGAAGCATTATATTCCCCTCCAAAACCCCTTGAGATTACACCTGAACCAATCCCTTTATCCATTATATATGAAGATGAGGATATAATTGTCATTGATAAACAGAAGGGCCTTGTTGTTCATCCCGCAAAGGGGCATCCCAATGGCACACTTATAAATGGTCTTCTTTATTATTGTTCTGAACTCTCAAGTTATTTTGGAATAGATCGCCCAGGGGTTGTGCATCGTCTGGATATAGATACAACAGGCGTAATTATTTTTGCTAAGAGTGAAAGGGTTCATTCTGATATTGCGGTTCAGTTTCAAGAAAGGGAGGTTTCGAAGGTATATCTCGCTGTAGTCTGGGGAAGCCTATCAATGAAAAAGGGAGATATAAAAGCTCCTGTCGGCAGACATCCCATAAAGAGGAAGTTGATGGCTGTTACACCTCTCAATTCAAAAGAATCCATAACACATTTTAAAGTTCTCTATTCCTATCCCTTTACTTCAATTCTCAAACTTATACTCGAAACAGGAAGAACACACCAGATAAGGGTGCATCTTTTGCATTATGGGTATCCAATTGTTGGGGATCCCCAGTATGGGGGAAGGGATCGCAGGATATTGCAGAGACTCGGGGGTGATTATGCAGAGGAATTTGATCACATTATGGGATTAATCGATAGACAGGCACTTCACGCTGCCTCCTTGACTATAATGCACCCCGTCAAAAAAAAGAAAATGAGATTTATAGCTCCTCTCCATAAGGATATGAAGGATCTAATCCAGTATCTCACCTACAATGCAGGAGAGGCTTCCTTGCCTCGATCCGGAATGAATTAATGAGTTGTCGGAATAGCAGAATTCAGAGACTGTGCCAAAACCTAAGAATCCATCCGTTTCTGTTGGGACATTTAATTAAACGTTTTGTGGAAAGCCTTGTAGCGTTGGGTTTTATCCCCGATCGGCGCGGGGGACAAGCCGAGAGCGCTACTTGTTCTGCTGGATTACAAAACCAACATTGGAGGTGGCTTTGTGTCCTCTATGGTTCAAAAAATCGGGAGGTCTGAATGAAGTTGATAATAGTTGAATCCCCAACAAAGGCTCGAACAATTGTAAACTACTTAAGGGATGTTAAAGCACTTGCTACTATGGGACATATAAAAGATTTGCCAAAAAGCAGATTGGGAATTGATGTTGATAATGGGTTCAATCCAGATTATCGGATAATAAAGGGTAGGGGTAAAGGGATAAAGGAAATTGTCAGGGCAGCAAAAAGTATTGGCGATGTCTACATAGCAACGGATCCGGATAGAGAAGGAGAAGCTATTGCATATCATATACAGGAGGAACTTCCTGTAAAGGCCAGGCGGGTTCTATTCTATGAGATGACAAGGGATGGGATCAAAAAGGGATTATCCGAACCATCGGATATAGATAAGAATAAGGTCTTATCCCAGAAAACAAGGAGGATACTGGATCGGCTCGTTGGTTATAAGATAAGCCCTCTTCTATGGAGGATACTCAAGAAAGGTTTAAGCGCGGGAAGGGTCCAGAGCGTTGTCCTTCGGCTTATCTTAGAGAGAGAAAAGGAGATAGAAGACTTTAACCCTCTGGATTATTGGGTGCTCGATGCTCTGTTTATACATCCTGATGGTGAATTTGAGGCAAGACTCTGGAGGATTGACGGGAAAGAGACAAGAATAACGGATGAGAAGCAGGTAGAGACCATAAAGAAAGATTTAAAAACAGCGGTTTTCGCCATAGGGGAATTCAAGAAGGAAGATAAGGAGAAATATGCACCTCCTCCGCTTATTACAAGCACACTTCAGAGAGAAGCGTCGAATTATCTGAATTTTTCCACAAAGAAAACTATGTTTATTGCTCAGAGACTCTTTGAAGGAATACAGTTACCGGAAGGGCAGACAGGACTAATTACCTATATGAGGACAGATTCATTTCGACTCTCTGAGGGTGCCCTAAATAAGATAAGAGATTACATAAGAGAAAAATACGGAGAACATTATCTACCAGATAAACCAAATCGATTCAAGTCAAGGAAAGGAGCACAGGAAGCCCATGAAGCCATACGTCCAACGGATATAAAGAGAACACCGGAATCGGTGAAGGATTACCTTAAAAGGGATGAGTTTAAACTCTATCAGATCATCTGGAATAGGGCACTTGCTTCTCAATGCAGGTGTGCGATATTTGAATCAAGGCTAGCAGTGGTGGAATCCGGCGGATATCAGTTTAAAGCATCCTCTAAGGTGTTAAAGTTCGAAGGATTCTATAAGATATTAAATCCTCCAAAGGAGGAAAAGATAATACCCTTGATGGAAAAGGGTGATGAGGTTCAGTTAAAGAGCCTTCAATCTGAAGCAAAGACTACGAAACCACCTCCAAGATATACAGAGGCAACAATGGTGAAAGAGATGGAAAAGCAGGGAATAGGACGCCCAAGCACCTATTCCCCGACGCTTTCGAGATTGTTCGATAGAGGATATATAAAGAAGGAAGCGGGGGTTCTTGTTCCTCTTGAATTGGGACAGCTGGTGAACAGGGTGTTGGTTGAGAATTTTGATTCAATAATAAACTGTAAATTTACATCGGAGATGGAGGAAGAACTTGATAAGATTGAGAGAGGAAAAAGAGATTGGCAGGAATCCTTAAGTGATTTCTATAAACCATTTATCAAAAAGGTAGAATTGGTAGAGAAGAAGATCCCTGAGTTAAAAGAAGGTCTTCAGGAAATCACGGATCAAGTTTGTCCTGGGTGTGGAAGGCCACTGGTTGTAAAATGGGGAAAATACGGTAAATTCCTTGCCTGTTCGGGATATCCTGAGTGTGATTGGACGGGACCTCATCCCGATGATACAATCGATGAGAAATGTCCTGAATGTGACGGCCAACTCGTTATCAAGAAAGGAAGATTTGGGCGGTTCAAGGCATGCTCCAATTATCCTGATTGCGATTATACTGCTCCCATATCTACGGGTGTTCCCTGTCCCAAATGTGGTGAGGGTGAGTTTATAGAACGGGTATCAAAGAAGGGAAAACTCTATTATCCCTGTTCCAAGCAGGATTGTGATAATGTCCTCTGGGATAACCCTATTTCAGTCAAATGTCCTCAGTGTGGTGCTCCATTTATGCTAAAGAAGAAGGGAAAGGGTGGAGATTATCTCTACTGCATTAAATGTAAGCATAGAGAGAGTCAGGGATAAAACCTGACGGTTGAATCTGTTAAGACTACGATTTTTTTAGTGGATGATTCAAGTCTTCTTGCATCAGGGATGAATATAGCGGTATCACCCAATACAAGGGTATCTTCCTTTAGAAAGAGAAGTCCATAATCCGATACAGTAATATCCCGAATACCAGGGATAAAGAATTTTCCAATGAGTTTGTTTGGTTTCCTGTAAATATACAGGGTATCATTGCCATAAAGGTAGATAGAATCCTTCCCAAGAGCACAAAGATTGCTTTCTCTCCAACTAATGGGAATCTCTCTTCCTGTGGATAGATCTATAAATACGGAATGTTCTCCAGCGATAAGTAAACCATTTCTGTTGGCATCTATATCAGTGGCGCGAAAACAAATGGAGCCAAGATACTCTCCCTTTAAGGAGTACTTCTGGATGAGTTGTTGGGTTGAAGAACTAACCCATATGGAGAAAATCCCGGCTGCGATAGCACCCGGATAAAGGATTGAATCAAGAGGGATATTAGTTGAATCATTTAACACCTGTATAACAGGAGGGCTTTCAGATAATAACAAGACCCTATCTTTAGTATCAATGGTTATGTCTGTAAAAGGAACATTGATAAGAAAAAGTAATAGCACTAAAAATCCTGTTTCCGGTTTCTATCTCTTTCGATATGTTCTCGGTCAATTTCGGACAGGGAAACGGGGTATTCCCCTGAGAAACACGCCGTGCAGAATTTCATATCTAATTTTCCGGAAACCGCCTTGACCAATCCCTCCTGAGTTTGATATATAAGAGAATCAGCGCCAATAAGTTTCCTGATTTCTTCTATAGATTTATCGGCAGCGATAAAATCGCCTCTGGTTTGCATATCGATTCCATAATAACAGGGATACCGAAGAGGAGGTGAGGAGACGGCAAGGTGTACCTCATTTGCTCCACTTTCCCTGATTAACTGTATAATCTCCTTTGAGGTATTCCCCCTTACTATTGAATCATCTACAAGAAGCACATTCTTATGGTTCAATTCTTGCTTTATAGGGGTGAGTTTCATCCTTATGGATTCCTGTCTTTTTTTCTGGTAGGGCATTATGAAGGTTCTCCCAATATACCTGTTTTTCATAAGCCCTTCTCTATATTGAATGCCGAGTTCTTCTGATAATGCTAAAGCAGCCGCTCTTGATGTATCAGGAACGGGGACTATCAGGTCTATATTGGGCGATTCCTCCCTTACTCTTTTAGCGAGTTCTTTACCTAACCGCAGCCTTGCCTCGTATATAGAGATGCCATCTATTACAGAATCGGGTCGTGCGAAGTATACATATTCAAAGATACAAGGGGAATGTTTCTCCTCTCTCAATCTCTTGTGATGGATCTTTCTCTCCATATCAATAAAGATTACTTCACCTGGTAAAACATCCCTTTCTATCTTGAATCCAAGGATTTCAAGGGCTATACTCTCTGATGCAAAACCAAGGGAATCTCCTTTTCTTCCGAATATTATAGGTTTTATACCGTGAGGGTCTCGGAAGGCAATCATACCTTTATCCTTAATAATAGAAACACCGGAATAACTCCCTTTAACCCTTTTGAATACTCCATCCATTGCTCTGAATACTCCTCTGATTGCAAAGGGGATTTGATGAGTGAGTTCGTCTGCAAGGATATTAAGAATCAGTTCTGCATCGCTGGTGGAATTCAAAACCCGCAGGCGCTCGTCCTCTAATTTTTCTTGAAGAGAGTAAAAGTTTATAACATTTCCGTTATGAGCAAGTGACATACCATATGGCACATTGACTAAAAAGGGTTGTGCATCTTCCACTGTACCCTTGCCAATCGTAGGATATCTGACATGTCCGATTCCAATATTCCCTTTGAGGTAGGAAAAGTTCTTTTCCTTGAATATATCCCGAACCAAACCATTACCCTTTTTGAGATTGAATCGGGTAGAATATGTGACCATTCCAGCAGCATCCTGGCCCCTATGCTGTATGGTAAGTAGGGCAGTATAGATATCTGCCGCCACATCATTCTTTCCAAAGATTCCAACAAATCCACACATTATTCTTTCAGATTATCCCCTGTTTTTAGATGATACCCATTGATAAAGTCTTTTGCATTCATCGGTTTGTGCCCCGAGATCAAGAGTTTATGAATTTCCACAGAACCAGAATCGCAAGATACAACTATTGTTTCGCCAAGTTTCACTATCTCTCCGGAAGATGAACCGGTAGGTTTTTGCTGAATTGAAGTAGCCTTCAGGATTATTAGCCTCTTTTTTCGGAATGTAGTATGTGCTCCTGGCTTTAGCGATAGACCTCTTATCTTTGCTACTATTCTTGAAGCGCTATCGTTCCAGTTGATACAGAGTTCATCCTTTTTTATGCGAGAGGCGTATGTTGCTTCTTTTTCATTCTGGATTGTAGTTTGTAATTTTTGTCCTGAATGTAGTTGTTTTAGGATATTTAATGCAAGGTCCGCTGCAACATCAGAAAGGCGTTTCATTAGTTCTGTATATACCTCATCAGGATAGATGGGAACCCTTTTTTTTACAATAATATCCCCTGTATCCAGGTGTTCATCCATTAGAAATATGGTTATCCCTGTTTCCTTATCTCCATTCATAAGAGTTCTTCTTACGGGAGCAACACCCCTGTATTTCGGAAGCAAGGATGGGTGAATATTCATAGGATAGGACACGGTTGAGAGGATATTCGGCTTAAGTATGGCGCCATAGGAAGCGAGTAAAAAGGAATTCATACCAGCCTTATTGATCATTTCGACCATCTCTTCAGTATTGGGATTATCGGTTTCAATGAGTTTTAGAGATAGTTCCCTTGCTGTTTTTCCAACAGGCGTAGGATGTTCTATCTTGCCCCTCCCTTTTTTCTTTTTGGTTTTTGTTACAACAAAAGGGAATTCAACACCTTCCTTATGAAGAGAGGAGAGTATATCTGATGAAAACTCAGTACTCCCAAAGAATATGGCCTTCATTCACCTTCTGTTCCTTTTTCCCTGGTTTTTGATATCATATTCTTTTCTATCTCTATCTCAGTATTGTTGTCCACCTTCAATTTAAGGGAATTTGATTTTATCTGAGTAATCTTTCCGTGAATTCCTCCCTGTGTTACTACTCGATCGCCCTTTTTGAGTGAGTTTATCATTCCCTGATGTTCCTTTTGCTTTAGTTGAGAAGGACGAATAAAGAGAAAGTAGAATATAACAAAGATAAGTGCTATGAATATTATAGATGTGAATCCACCCTCTCCGCAAGCTCCTGGAGTAGGAGTTCCTCCTCCGGTTGCTCCAGGCATTCCCTGGCAACCCTGCGAGAGTATAAAATTAACTAAATTAAACATCAAAGCCTCCTTTATATCTGTTTAGTATTTTTCCGCTCCATTCCTCTATTGTGCCATTCTTAATATGCTTCCTTATATCTTTCATTAATTGCATATAGAAGAATATATTATGTACGGTAGCAAGATATTTCGCAAGTATCTCATTGGAATTAAACAGATGTCTGATATAAGCCCTGGAATAGTGTTGACAGGTAGGACATCTGCATTCTTCTGATATAGGTAGAGGGTCATCTTTGAACCTTGAATTTATGATATTTATTTTGCCTTCTCTGGTATAGAAGGCTCCTGTTCTTGCGTTCCTTGTTGGTATGACACAATCAAAAAGGTCTATTCCTTTCATGACACCCTTCAGAATATCACCTACTTTTCCAAATCCCATTGTATAGCGAGGATAATCTCGTGGGAGACAGGGGATTGTAGAATTTAGAACCTCCCATGTTTGCTCATTTGATTCCCCTACCACCAATCCACCAATAGCGTAGCCGTCAAAGCCTATATCAGCAATCTCTCTTGCTGCCTCTATTCGTAAATCGGTATAGGTTGAGCCCTGTATTATTCCGAAGAGAAGACCCTGGTAGTCTGCAGTCTTGAAATAATTAGCTGCGCGGTAAGCCCATTTATTTGTTCTCTGTGTTGCCTCTTTTGCGTATCCTTTGCCTATTGGGTAGCCTACACATTCATCCAGTGGCATCATTACATCAGAGCCAAGAGCCATCTGTATATCCAATACCTTTTCCGGAGTAAAGCGTAGAGGACTTCCATCTATATGCGAGGAGAATAGGATGCCATCATCCTGGACGATTCTTCTTGCTGCAAGGGAGTATACCTGAAAGCCACCCGAATCGGTTGCTATTGGTTTATCCCAGTCCATAAATGAATGCAACCCACCAAGGTTCTTTATTAATTCTTCCCCCGGCCGGAGGTGGAGATGGTAGATATTGGAGATAAATAATTGGACGCCTAATTCTCGTAAGTCCCAGGATGGTAAGGTCTTGATATCCCCCAGGGTAGCGACTGGCATAAATGCCGGTGTTTCGATATCACCACTCTTTGTATGGAGAATACCTGTTCTTGCGTTCTTATCTTCTGCCGTTATCTCAAAATGATTGCTATTCATTATATAAAAAGCGGGCAACGGGATTCGAACCCGCGACCGCAAGCTTGGGAAGCTTGTACTCTTCCATCTGAGCTATGCCCGCCTGAGAAGATAATACATATTGAGGTAGAGATGTCAAGGGCTCTCCTCCCTACTTTAACCACAGAGGTCACAGAGAACTAAAGAGCCCAACCACCCCCTTTTAATTTTAGGTGTTTTAGAGGACACAGAGATAGTCGCTTCGCTCCATTTGAGAAATAGTTAAATGGTTGAATAGTTAAATTGGGATCCCCTTTCCCATCCCATTTTTAGCCACAGAGACACAGAGAACACAGAGTGTATTAGTTGATTCGTTAATTAGTTTATTGGGTGAAAATAAATCTAATCCCAATCCCTAAATCCTGAACCCTAAATCCCTAGTGAAACCGCAGATTAACGCAGATGAACACAGATAAACACAGAAGAAAGTTTAATTAATTCTGATTTTCTAAACCCAAAAGCCTAATCCCTAAATCCCAAATTACTCCTTGAACTCTTAAATCTTTTTTTAATCGTAGGGGCGAACTGCGTTCGCCCTATCTAAATGGGGTAGGAGCGACATCGTGAGTCGCGAAAATGCAGGGACAAGGCATGCCTTGTCCATTCAACTCCTCCACCCTGAGATTGCTTCACGGGGGTCGGGCAGGAAGAGGAGTTCGCAATGACATGGTTCACAGGTGACAATTTGTTGGGTGGTATGTGATATGTGCATATTCATCTTCTATCACATATCACCTTTTCCTTTGCGATCTTTGCGAGAAAGTATGTAGTTGTCAGACCTTGCGGATTAATCCATTTGCTATAATCTTAAGGAGACTTCAGGGCAATGGATTTAACATGGTTAAACGGTATATTATTAAAATACAAAAAGGAGAAAAAATGGGGTTACTTAGTGAAGAAGATAGAGAATATCTTATCCAGGAATTTAATAAGGAACTGATTAGGGATGTAGAACTCTTGCATTTTACCGATATGAACGATAAATCAGAATATGCGGTTCAGACAAAAGCACTTCTTGGAGAGTTAGCAGGTCTCAGTGATCACATAAAACTTACAATTAAGGATTGCTCTCAGAAGGAAGAGATAGAAGTAGAAGGCCTTGATCTGTGTCCTGCAATAAAGGTAAAATCAAAGAGGAAGGGGTTTATGGCTTTTTATGGTATCCCGGGTGGCTATGAGTTTTCCTCTCTCGTGGAGGGTATTATAGATATGGGTTCGGATAAACTTTCCCTTTCTGATGAAGTAGTGAAAGAACTCTCAGAGATTGATGGGCCAATTGATATAAAGGTTTTTGTAACTCCTGCCTGTCCCTATTGTTCAAAAGCAGTGCGAACTGCACATCTCTTTTCTCTGGCAAATGAGAATATAAAGGGTTCAATGGTAGAGGCAAATGGCTTCTCTGACCTTGCCAGAAAACATATGGTATCCAGTGTTCCCCATATCGTAGTTAACGGTAAGGGTAGTTTTGTTGGGGCATTGCCTGAAAGGGATTTTCTCTTGAAGGTTAAAGAGGTGATGAATTAAATGCAGTTTACCTTAATGAAGGAGAGTAAAGAGAAACGCACCAATTATGAGGCAGCTATAATTGGTGCAGGACCAGCTGGACTAACCGCAGCTATCTACCTGAGTAGAGCAAGGATTGATACCGTGGTATTCGAAAAACTCATTCCTGGTGGTCTCATTGCTTCAACGGATTGGATAGAAAATTATCCGGGATTTCCCGATGGTCTGAGTGGAGGAGAGTTGGGTGAGCGGATGAAGAGACATTCTTTAAGGTTTGGCGCAAAGATAGAGGATATTGAGGTGACTGGTGTGGCTCTCGATTCTGAGAATATAAGTATTAAAACAGCAGAGGGTACCTACAGTGCTTCTGCTCTTATCGTTGCCTCCGGAACCTCACCCGTTAGATTGAATGTTTCAGGCGAAGAGAATTTTATAGGTAAAGGAATCTCTTTCTGCGCTGCCTGTGATGCTCCCTTCTTTGAAGGAGAGGATATTGTGGTTGTAGGGGCAGGGAGTTCAGGAATACAGGAATCACTTTATCTTTCAAAATTTGCAAGAAGTATCAAGATCGTTGAGTTTCTCAGCCATCCTACGGCAGAGCAGATTCTATTGGATCGCATAAAGGATAATGATAAGATTGAATTATTATTATTCCATAAGGTGATTGGATTTATCGGAGAAGATAGTCTTTCTGGTGTTGAGGTGGAAAGTAGAGAGACAGGAGAAAAGAAGGTGCTGGATGTAAGTGGCGCATTCATCTATGTGGGATTGAGTCCGAATACAGGATTCCTTGATGGTCTGTTAGATGTAGACCCTAAAGAGTTCATCAAGACAGACCCTGAGCTTCGCACATCAAGGGAAGGGGTGTTTGCTGCAGGCGATGTTCGGACTACCTCTTTGCGTCAGGTTGCAACAGCCGTTGGAGATGGTGCATTGGCGGCACATAAGGTGATAAAGTATCTGGAGAAGAAGAATGAAGGTTAAGATATACACCAATTCGAGTTGCCCTTATTGCAGTAAAGCAAAGAATTTCTTAAAAGAGCATGGGGTAAAATTCAAAGAGATAAATCTTTCTAAATATCCATCTGCAGCAAAGGAATTAAAAGAGAAAACCGGACAGACCGGGGTTCCTGTGATACTTGTGGGTAGTCATAGGATTGTCGGATTTGATGAATCGAAGTTGAGAAAGGTCCTTAAAGTAAAATAAAATGGGAGGAATAATGAAGAAATATATTCTATTGATTGCTATGGTATTGCTGTTTGTTTCCTGTGGCACTTCAAGCACCCCTGACCCCACAAAAGAGAAAACTGTTAAGAGTGCAAAAAAGGAGTCGTTAGAGGCTATTGATTTTACTCTAACAGGATTAGACGGTGAGCAATATACCCTTTCTGATTACAGAGGGCAGGTTGTGATTATCGATTTCTGGGCGACCTTTTGCCCCCCCTGCAGGGATGAAATTCCTCATTTTATAGATTTCCACACAAGATATAAGGATGAAGGGTTAATAATTCTGGGAATTGGACTGGATAGGGAAGAAAAGCTGGCTCCTTTTAGTAAATCTATGGGGATAAATTATCCAATCCTTATTGATGATAGGAAAACATCCAGTGCCTATGGTGTCAAATCCATTCCAACTACTTTTATCTTGGACAGAGAAGGTGAAATCGTAAAGAAATTCGTGGGTTTTTCCCCCGGCTTAGAAAAGGAGATGGAGAAGGAAATTCTTCCTTTATTGAAAAGAGAAAAGGGAATTGAATAAACGTCATCTTGCTTTCATTATAGGGTTACTCTTAAGCGTTAGTGTTTTTTTCTACGGAATATTCCTTAAGCAGTTTATTGCAACAGGAATAAACGGCTCCTTTCTCTGCCTGTACTGTATTGGTATAGGTTGATGTTTGGGTGGTTTTATCAGCGATATTTTAGACTCCTTGCACAGATAGGAGCATTCTTTGCTGCCAACAATTATTTCCACAGGGGAATCTATCAGGGGAGTTTAAAGAATCTTTGCTATCCGGGACTTAATTGTTATGCCTGTCCATTGGCGAGATTCTCCTGTCCGATGGGAAGCTTTCAACACTTCATAGCAGTCAGGGAGTTCCCCTATTTTATACTTGGATTCCTGGGTATCATTGGGGTAAGTCTTGGCCGATTCGTCTGTGGTTGGCTCTGTCCTTTTGGGTTCTTTCAGGAAATTCTTTATAAACTGAAGACCTTTAAGATTAGAATATCTGAGAGTCATACCTATACGAAATATATAATACTCTTCGTTCTTGCAATACTCCTGCCTTTTATCACCCATGATTCCTGGTTCTGCCGATTATGCCCTGCTGGTGGGTTGGAAGCAGGGGTAACTCAACTCTCCCTTGATGCTTCTCTACGTGGATTGGTAGGAGGGTTCTTCTATTTGAAATACGCCATAGTGGTTTTTGCTATCACCTCTTTTGTCTTCATAAAGAGGCCATTCTGCCGTTTTGGTTGTCCACTCGGTGCAATATTTGGTTTATTCAACAAACTCACTTTCTTCAGGATTCGGGTAGACATGGATAAGTGCACGGAATGCAGGGTATGTCAGATGGTATGCCCTATGGATATCGAGATATTCAAGAACCCTGATTCCCTGGACTGCATAAGGTGTGGTAGATGCATTAAAGATTGCCCTCAGGATGCATTATCATTCTTTTATGGTTCAGAGAAAGAGGTGGCCGCTTCGATCCATTGAAAAATGAAGAGTGAAAAAAGATTTTCACCACAAAGACACAGAGGACACAAAGAAGAATAATGTTTTGTTATCACCTCACCACCACACAAGAAAAACACAAAGAAGACAAAGTACACGAAAAATACATTTTGGCTAAATGCTGTTTGCCGTTTGGCTGATGACTGTTTTAGCCACGGTTCCTGCACGGTTTATTAAAAATTCCTCGTATAGAATGCATAGAAAGTAAAAGGAATTAGTTGAATAGTTAATTAGGAACGAAACTTAATGAACCCTACGAACTGTCATTGCGAACTCTTCTTCCTGCTTCGCTCCAATTGAAAAATGCAGATTGCAAAATGCAAAATTCCTCTCCACCCATTTTTGTATTCACGGTTTGAGATAGATGTAGGGGCGAGGTTTCCTCGCCCTCTGGGCATTGTCTCGCGCCTTTCTCTGAACGGAGTAGCAAAACTTGTTTTGCGCTTTTGCTGTAGGGGTCAGGTTTCCTGACCCTTGTAGGAGCGACTTCCCAGTCGCGATAATGGGGTAGAGGCAATTCATGAATTGCCTCTACCCTTTTCGCGCTCTGGCTGTAGGGGCAAGATATATCTTGCCTTTTTGTAGGGGCGACTCGGTGAGTCGCCCAAATTGTAGAGGTTTGATTCATCAAACCCGAATGATTTTTGTATTTTATTGTCACAAAGTCAGCCCCCGACTCCATAAACAGTGTCCGCTAATCTCTCGTCTTATAAAAAAATTAATTTAGGACTTGACAGCCTTATCATTAGTCTATAAAATCCTAATATGATTACGCATGATAATATTCAAGATATACTTAAAGCTCTTGGGAATCAGATAGGCTTCCATAGAGGCTCCCCTATTGCTATTGTTGTTTGCGGGGGAACTGCCCTTTTTGCTCTGGGTTTAATATCGAGAACTACAATGGATGTAGATGTGTTGTGTGAGGTGATCGAGGGTAAGAGTGGGATTAAACTGAAGGCAATTGATGAACTTCCCTCTTCTTTTGAGAAGGCTGCTGAAGTTGTCAGAAGGGATTTTGGTTTACCAGAGAATTGGATTAATATAGGTCCTGCGTTACAGTTTGAATCTGGGTTACCAGAAGGGTTTAAAGAAAGGCTTATCAGAAGAGAATATGGTGAATACCTAACGGTGTACTTTATTTCTCGTCTGGACCAGATACATTTCAAACTTTACGCTTCACTGGATAGAGGAGGATATCATGTGGACGACCTTTTCGCTCTTGGCCCTGCCAGTGACGAAATGGGAATGGCGGCAAGCTGGGTTTTAACACAGGATGTATCTGAAGGGTTCAAGATTATACTAAAAGATTTTTTAAAAAGGAAGGGATATAATGAAATTGCTCAAAGAGTTTAAAGAGGAATTACTGTATAACCTTCTTAGAGTACACTGGAGACATTGGTCAGCTTTGGGTGTGGCTTCGCATATAGGGGAAGAAGATAACTGGATAATTGACCTCGAAAGTTTGATAGTTTCCACATTGTATACAGGAAAATTTGATAAAAGGCTTTTATCTACATCAATTGAATGGCTAATGCAGAATGGGAAATGGGTTAATTATTCCAGGTTGAAAAGGATAGGTAAATATTACTACAAAGCAAATAAAGAACTTAAAGTCTCTTTATTTCCTGAAAGCCTTATCAATTTATTGGGTAAGATATCAAAAAGTGCCAACAGGGAGAAATCATTAGAGACCTTAAATGATGCTCAAATTCTGGAAAATCTAACCGATGAATACAGAAATATTTTTAAGCAAAGTGAGATAAGAGGTGTTGCTACAGCGCCAAAAATACAAAAGCCCTGTCTCCTGCAGTTACATCTCAGAGGTATTTTTGGAATAAATGCACGAGCTGAAATACTGATGTATTTTCTTTCAAGCAAAGAAGGAAACTCAAACCAAATAGCGAAAGAGATATATTTTGATCAGAAGATTGTATACAGAATACTTGAAAGATGGGCGGAAGCCGGATTTGTTGGAAAGGAAGAACGTGGAAAAGAGGGTATTTATTTCTTAAAAAGTTGTAATGAACTTTCCGGAATGCTAAATCTGAGAAACATTTATAAGTACATAAATTGGGGAAGGACTTTCTACTTTTTCTCAAGATTACTCACGGTGCTTCACACAGAGCCCTATTCTGAGGATGAATATATACTTTCCTCTCTTTTCCGTGACTTATTTGATGAAGCAAAGGTTATTGGCAGATATGTAAATGTATTATTTCCGGATGCTGGTTTGTATAAGGGTGCATCGTTTTTTAGTCCATTTGCCTCAACAATTTTGGAGATAGTGGAAAAAATTGAAAAAGGTGAATAGTATTTCCTGATACAAATTTACAACCTTTATGGGGAGGGAAAGAGAGAGAATATTCACCAGAAAAGTCCCCCTCCCTCAGAATTTAACCGCAGATAAACGCAGAGATAGTCGCTTCGCTCC
>JAGLZA010000379.1 GCA_023131835.1 Caldifarciminota bacterium | reverse complement strand
TTCTGGCATAGAAATATCATCAGAATAATCACCACCCCAAAAGGCGTAAAAAACAGATTCGGGATCTGATGACAACTGGGGAATTTTAAACCATAACACAGCATATTTATTATCTTTGTCCCAACCGGCTATCCACATTTTAAGAACACCGGAACCATTAGCCCTTTCTGTCAGTCTAAAATCAAACCCGTTACTTTGTGTCAAATCAAAATTAAAATTGTCTTCGGTTAATATTAATTTTACTGGGTAATTAGTTCGAGTTTCTAAATCTGTATTATGAAAATATACTTCTCCTGTATACCCATCACTTTCTTCAAAATATTCACCTAACCCAGCAGTAAATCCTGTAGGTACAGTATAAGAAAAAGGGGAAACTCCAAAATTTGCAGTGGCTTGCCCATTATATCTATACTCCGACCACATCGCATAAAATATTCCTACTAAATTGTCACAAGCTGGGTTCGTTCCAGCTACAGGATCACCAGAATTCTGCCAGACCCCATTTTTTGCCCACCATAACTTACCGGCATCCATATCTAATGCTACACCTATGGTATCTCCAACAGTATAACTTGACCCATATACTACTTGTCCCTCCGCATCACAACTTTTAAACCCGTTAGCAGCATAATAAGTGCGTGTATATGGATCTGTATATGGGTAAACGTTTAAAACCGCTGCTAAAGTAGCTACACAACTGCATAAAGTGTGTCCTCCAATCCCTACTATATCATAGACTACCTCCCAATACCACTTACCAGAAGATACACCAACAGTACTTCTAACACCGTTATACCCTCCAGCAGCTGTTGCTAAAGCTGTCAAATTTCCATTCGATAAAATCACATTTCCCATTTTATCAGATGGATTCCATGTAGTTGCTTTAAAATACATTACTCTACAGGTGTCCTCCATCTAACTTTTAAAGAAGTATCATAATGACCTTCTACATTCATATCACTTAATACTTGTGATTTTAAATAAATATTTTTAGACGAGTTTGGATATATATCTTTTAATTCAATATCTTTTTGAACATATATACCTTTAACTTTTGGTGTATCTGAATAATAATATGCTGTACCTGCATTCACGGTAAAATTATCTATGTAAATATCGGATCCATTTCTATCTGCTTGTATTTGTAAATAAAAATAATTACCTAATGCATTTACACCTGTACGAGAAATACCTTTCCACGAACTTGTTTGTGGATCCCACACATATCCGTAAACACTATCACCATTTCTCCTTAATCTTAATTTACCGGTCCATCTATTATAATAAGTACCAAGACCTGCATAACTAGAACCACCATTCACAAAACAATGTACATAACTAGTACTACTGTTAGGGCTGATTATTTGAATACGAGCTCTCAAGTATTGTCCCCACACACCAGTATCAGTGGCATATGCGTCTAGATATACGTATTCAGTTTTACCAGTATCTGTTCCGTTCCCCATAATATAATCAAATTGTACATCAAAATTACCTGTTAAAACATACCTATCCTTTGTACGTATATAAGAGTTATCAGGCCCTCCTATATCATTTGTAAATACCAATTGATTATCTTCTACATAAACTCTATTGTCCCCGCGATACTCACTCCACATTAAATAATTTGGATCACCATCAACCTGATTAAAATCATCATCTGTATGAAACACATCGTCTATATTTACATTACTGCCATATCTCTGATAAGGAGTCTCCCTTCTTAATGTAATTTTAGCTTGATGATAACTATCCTCTGGTAATATATAAGATTCAGTATTAA
>JAGLZA010000378.1 GCA_023131835.1 Caldifarciminota bacterium | reverse complement strand
AGAGATATTAACAGGAGTATGGATAGATATGTTCAAAGAGCAAAATCTGCCTTTTACAGTATGTCGGGTGCAACCAAACCATTGTCAACTTTTGAGGCTTTCAGTGAAGCTGCAACGAGAAGCCCGAATACTGCTAGATTCTGGCTTAACAAGCTGGAAAAGATATCTCCGTCTGACACAAGATCGATCATCGACCGAGTTCCCGAAGACGAAATGTCCGATGTTACGAAGGAGTTTACTCATAGAATTATTGAATTAAATAAGCAAAGACTATTAGCCACAAGAGTATGAAGTTAAAAGGAGTATTATAATGGGAGTAACGAAGTTGTATGTAGCTCGGCAAGATCCTAAGAATCGGAGTTGGTATCCGTTAGGAATTCTTACAGTTGATGAAAACGATACCTATCGTTTTGTTTATACCAAAGGAACTCAGAGTATGAAGAACTTCGTCTTTTTGGGAAGGATGACTGACTTTGATGCCGTGTACGAGTCCAAAGACCTATTTCCTCTATTCAGAAATCGGTTGTTGTCTGACTCGAGGCCGGAATACAAGGAGTATTTGAAATGGTTAGGCATTAATAAGGATGAGGATAGTCCTTTAAATATACTAGCGATGACCGAAGGAATCAGGGCTACGGATACGTTGGAAGTATTTAAGTACCCGACTCCAAATAGTAAAGGGGAATACGAGGTTGATTTCTTTAGCCACGGATTACGACATGTGTCTAAACGCGTTCTTGAAAGAGTGAATCACTTGAAGAAAGGCGAACGACTGTTCTTGGCTTTTGACATGCAGAACGAATACGATGCGAAGGCAATGGCATTGCGCACCGATGACCCAGTTGAGTTTGTCGGATACTGCCCACGTTATCTCGCCCCTGATTTCTTAAAATTGCTGGAGAAAAACAAGGCAATGGACACACTAGTGACTGTTGTGCGAGTGAACAAAGACGCTCCGCTTAATTTACGGTTACTATGTAAGTTAGTTGCACCATGGCCAAAAGATTTTCACCCGTTTTCTGACGATAAGTTCAAGCCGTTAGTTGAATATTCTCATCCCGTTGTGCCTCTTCTGGAAATTGAGGACCCCGTAGCTTCTAAAGGGGGCTCGCGCATCAGTCACGTGGGGGACTTGCGGAGT
>JAGLZA010000377.1 GCA_023131835.1 Caldifarciminota bacterium | reverse complement strand
CGGTAAAAAATATAAAAAATGCTGTCTCGGTAAGCCTATAGTTCCAAACTTTTCTGATTATATGTTATCCAAACAACCTGTTATGAACCAAAGAACCGGCAATAGAATTTCTATAGAAAAACGAAACACCCTGACACCCACCACGCTTAAGAGAAAACCAAAAAAACGAAAACAACACTATGTCCCGATTTGGTATCAAAAACGATTTCTTCCCGAGGGCCAATCCACTCTCCACTATCTAAACCTTCAACCATATAAAGAATTGCCAGACGGAAGACAAGTAAAACTCAGAGAAGTATATAAGTGGGGGCCAGGGAGCTGTTTCTACAAAAAAGATTTATATACGACGAAATTTTTCGGTATTAGGAATGAGGAAATCGAAGAATTTCTATTTGGGAAAATCGATAATGATGGACGCGAGGCAATTCATGCTTTAGCAGTTCAAGATTTCAGGATGTTATCAAAATTTTTCCAAGAAATATTCGTATATATGGATGCCCAGAAACTCAGAACCCCAAAAGGGCTTGACTGGATCCGTTCTAACTATTTTCAGCTTTCCCGTCTAGAGTTGATGCTAGAAATGCAACACCTCAGAACAATGCACTGCACAATGTGGGTTGAGGGGGTAATGGAAATAGTATCTGCTGAAGACTCGGATGTTAAGTTTATCATTTCAGACCATCCTGTCACGATATACAATCCCGCATGCGCTCCGGATTCAGATATATCTAAATATCCTAATGACCCACCAACGGCGTGGAAAGCCTCACAAACTATCTTTCCTTTAGACCTCAACCATTGCTTTATTCTGACGAACCTTGAGTATGCCCGTGATCCAGACGGAGCAGACCCTCTAATAAGCAGAACCAACCCGCGGTATTTTGCCCAAACCCTAACAAGATGGGATGCCGTCATCAGGGATAGGAGCTTAAAACCAGAAGAAGTATGCGTAATTAACTATATAATGAAAAAAAGAGCGCGCAAACATATCGCTGCCGGTCAACCGGAGTGGCTGTATCCAGAGAAATCATTATCGCAAGATGAATGGAAATCCTTACATAAAGTACTTTTACCCCCTGACAATAAAATATATAAGTTTGGAGGAGAAATCTATGTTGGCGGTAAAGATGGAAAACTTGCATGGTATCAAGATGAGTTTGGCCGCAGACATACAAGCAGGGAGGACAAAGATAATCCTGTTCGAGGATATTCAATAAAACAAAGGAATCAGATTTTATTTAACGCAATTATGGAAATATTCGGCTTTTCCAAAGGAAAAGATTGGAATGATTTTCGAAAAGAGCTTACAGATGATAAAATTAAAGAATTATACCGAGTGGTAGGAGGTCTTTGGAATCCTGATACCGAGATAATTAATCTAATACCAAAGCCGGGTGATGGCTTGAGTACGTTTTATAATGGTACCATTGATCCACGAGTGATTCCTATTTCTGTGCTGGGGTATTCGCTGTACGTCGATAAAATTATAATGATCTCGCCTTTCCCAAATCCGAGAGTTATGAATAAGAAATACAGTCCTTTCGACTCTCCCGCTCAATATAAAAATGACACCATCAAGAATGTCTTTATTATGATGCAAATTATGCCACTTATTGATGCTGGCATCGTTGAGATGGTCCCGGATCCTTGCGATTTTGATCCTTATTTCCGACAACGAGTTTATAAAATGGCCGAAGCAAGAATGAAAGGCCGTCAAATAAGTAAAAAAGACATGGGTCTTGCCGAAAAACTAATGCATGATGATTTCAAGAAGTTTATTTTTAACTTGCCCCCGGAGAGCTTAAAGCATCAAATACAAAAAATGCTACCCGATCTTGCCGAAGAAAATATTATAAAAACAGTTGAATACGCCCAGAAAGAGAAACTTGCAGATCCTTTGTCCCCCTTACAACCACCAACTCCAGGAAAAAAAGATGGACAGCTTCAAATATTTCGAATGAGCGGAAATTTTGAAACGGCATCGTATTTGGCACAAGCTACGGGTTCATTCATTTACACTGATGTGAATTTTAACTGGCAAGAATTTCAATCGGCTGTACTTAAAAGACCTGGTGAGTGTGACCTCGATCCCTGGGCTCCTGTCGTTAAAGCTCTGAATTGTATTGATCTAATAATGTATTTCGATCCTGATCCCAGATTTGTGTGTCGAATCAAAGAGAAGGGTATTCTCAAGGACGTAAAAAGTCTTTACAGTAGAATATGTACGTCTGTGCGAAATATTAAAGACCCTGAAGCAGCATCCGCTGAAGCTAAAGAATTGGCCTATCTCATTAAAAAAGTGGATATGAAATCAATCTGGGATATGATTGAGAAAGATTACAATAAATTTTCTAAAGGAAGCTCCGAACAAGCTATGCAATACAAGATAGAAATCCCTGTCAGCCATTTAATACCTGCAAATGGATTGAGCACTAATACAATAACCCAGATTTTATTAACCCATGGTTCCAATACTCCGTACTGGGATGCAGTGCCTTTTGGGATTTTTTTGGATCTGCAAAATATAAAGCCTGTTCAGTAAAACAAATAATGGAAGGTGCATCAGACAACATTAAACTTAAGGATATTCCCATTCCTACAGAGTTCCCCGGAAGCTCCGGCTTTATCTGTCCCCCAAGCTGAACCGTTTAATTCCCTAAATCCGTCTTATAGAAAACCCCGCAGCCGGACGATCTCCAGCTGGCCCACCACCCGACACCCATGGAGTACTCAGTACGCTGGTAAAAAAGTAAATTGACCTATTTGATTTCGCATTTCAAACGCAAAGGTATTCAAGTATCATTATTCTATTATGTTATTGTTGACGAATCTGAAAATTTCAAAGGTACCCATCGAATTTAATAGCTCAGAGACCAATAACCGATTTCTGGGGTTGTCGGTTTTGAATATGATTTCATCCACAACATCCTTTTTCAAGATCGTCCACTGCCTGCCTTTGGCAAGTCTGAAAGTTTTGCTTAGAATCGGCAATTCACATGGGTTAACAAAGGTTTGATCGACGGTGCTTTTGAAGAAATTAAAGAATGTTTTTAGGAGGGTATACTTGAAACGTTTAGTGGTTTGTTTTTGACCTTCGCTGTTTTCGATCAAGAATGACAGAATTTCATCAGATGTGATGCTCTCGATTTCTTGGTTATCAAAACGAACCTTAAATTTGTTAAGAAACAGACTGTAATTCTTAACCGTATTTTTTCCCAGAGCTCATTTTCTGAAAATCCATGAAATTGGTAATAGCTTTTGAAACTTTCATAGGAGCCTCCTTGCTGGTTGAGAGTTAAATAAATTGACAATAAAAAACGGAACCTGTTAAAGGTATATCATATCATTTGCATTCTACAAAGTTTATATTGCGCTACACTCGTAACGGTTTTGGCAAGCATGATCCACTTTTGGAATGACTTGATTACTGAAGAATATCTTTAGTATGCTTGAAAATGTCAATATTTCAGAATAATGCAAGAATCTGTGAACGCTTGGATATCGATTATCTAATTCCTTTGCTTGATGGTTTGATAAATCCTTTCGATGAACTTTAAGGTTAATGCTTGAGGTTCTTATACGGATCCGTATATTCACTGTTCGCATAGAGAAATGATAAATACCCAACCACCGATTGTCTGCACAACCCCGTGGCCTCTCCAGTCCATCATGGAAAGGTTCTTTGTGCTGCCTTCCGTCATTTCCCATCAACAGCCAACCACAGTTACAGGGCCTACTACCTATCTTGGTATTGGAGTGCACAGATGACTGATTCTAACCTTGCTAACAGTCCGTTCAAATACTCCGCCTCAGATATACTGTCAATCTTTCAACGTGATATCTACATCGATATCATTGCATCCACTCCGTTTTCCCGGCTCAAAAACATCCATTTTCTCGGAGCAATTGACTACGCGCTGGGCGGGAACCAGACTATAAATGAGCGCCAAAATACCCGATATCACCATAGCCTTGGTGTCGCAAGATTAGCATTGATCTATGCAAGGTTAAGAAACTTCAACCCAGATGATGAGGTGCTATGTGTTCTGGCGGCGCTTCTTCATGATATAGGTCATGCTCCATTCTCTCATAGCATGGAGTCAGTGTTTGTGGACAGGTTCAACTTGGGACATCATCAGGCCAGTGAAAGAATAATAAGGGGTGAAGTGCAACATCTTGCGAGCATTTGGAAGATAATTGATTCTCATGGCATCAATATCTATCGGATCTTAGCGATTCTGAACGGTGTTGGAGAGCAGATGTTTCGCGAGGCGTTTGATTACCCCATTAACATTGATACTATCGAAGGAATCCTCAGGTGCGCCCAAGTGATACATGACTATGATGTGATGCTATCACCAGACGCAGTGGTTGAGGAATTGGCGAGTATCTCCGGCAATTCAGTAAGGGTATTTGATCGATTCTGGAAGGCAAAGAATTGTGTATATAGAAACCTAATATACTCTGAGCGTGGCGTAATCGCGGATTACCTGTGTCAGGACTATATGCGCAGCGCACAGAATATTCGTGAGGACTTTTTCTATCACTCGGAGCTTAAGTTCCGAAAGAAGCATTCAGCTGTCTTTAGTCTTCTTTCCTCGCTTAGAAGTTCCAGGGCACCAGACCTATTCTTTAAGCACAGTATTGATTACTACGAACGTGTGTTCGAGATCAATGAAAACGTAAACAT
>JAGLZA010000376.1 GCA_023131835.1 Caldifarciminota bacterium | reverse complement strand
TTGCCTCTACAAGTTTCGCGCCCTTTTTGTGTAGTGGCAACCCTTGTTTACCCCGTTAGATATGGAAATTATCTAATGGGGCGGTTGCCTTCTTCGTAGGGGCAAGATATATCTTGCCTCCCTACTTCAATTTTACGGCTGTTCCGTAGACCAGTAATTCGGCTGCGCCCTGCATTATCGAAGAAGTTACAAAGCGAATACCCATAATTGCATCGGCGTCCAAGGATTCTGCTTCCTCTGTCATTCTGTCTAAAGCCTGTTCTCGTGATTCTGCCAGCATCTTGGTATATTCGGTTATCTCACCTCCAACCACATTCCTGAACCCTGCCATAATATCTTTTCCTACATGTCTTGCGCGAACGGTATTGCCTCTTACGATTCCAAGGATTTCCTTTATCTCCTTTCCTGGAACAGAATGAGAAGTTGATAATATCATCTCTTTACCTCCTTTGAGTATCTATCATGCTTTGAGAGAAAAAATCTTTCCCTTATAACAGATACAAAGAGGATTACAAAGCCAAAGACTAATGCGAGTATGCCGATCTTTGCATAAAAGGCCAGTTGAGGATCGTTGATGAGGTCTTTTACGAACTGAAACCCAATAAAAGTCAACATCAATATTGCTCCGATTGATGTGATAATCCAGCCTATACCTCTTTCTATGCGGTTATAAAGATGTTCCCAGTACTTTTCCCATTCCCTGTCAGGTTCCTTTGTTTTTAACATATCCATCACCTCCTTTAATTTTTTGAAATCTCTTAACTCTTTTTTTAATTCTGGATTGTTCGAACAGAGTCGTTCAAGTTCCTTCTTTTCTTTATCTGATAATTTCTTATCGATCCAGCGGTTTATAAGTTCTTGTTTTTTATCCATTTAGGTATTCCTCCAGCAAAGTTTTTCTTGCATAATAGAGTCGTGACATAACTGTCCCTTCCGGAAGATTTAATACTTCTGCAATTTCTTTATAACTCATTTCTGCGAAATGTCTCAGGTAAATTATTTCCTGCTTTTCCTCATCAAGTCGTTCAAGAGCCTCCTTTAATTTCTCTGCCTGTTCTGATTTTTCAAGTAGTTCCTCAGGAGTAGGATTGAATGTCAGCGGAAGGGATTTTCTTAAACCATCTGTTTTCTTTTCCCGATGTAAATGTTTCATTGATTCATTCCTTATTATTGTATATAACCAGGGAAAGAAGGCTTTACTGATGTCAAAACGTTTTATAGCTTTCCACGCATTCAGAAATCCCTGCTGGGAAACATCCCATGCATCATGGGGATTCCTCGTGAAGAAAAGGGCAGAATTATATGCTCTTTTCATATATTTCTCTACCAATTCTCCATAAGCCTCTATATCGCCTCTCTGACATTTTTTAATCAAGATTGCATCTTCCATTTATTATATTACTCCTTTCTTTTTGTTTTATTCAAAAGGTTTACTTAATATTATTGTGATTATATTATTTTGGCAAGAGGGAGATAGATAGTCGCTTCGCTCCAATTGAAAAATGAAGATTGCAAAGTGCAAAATGAAAAATGCCTCTCCACCCACCCTTAGTTCACCACAAAGACACAAAGGACACAAAGGAAAATAATGTTTTTGTTATCACCTCTCCACCCACCCTTAATTCACCACAAAGACATGTCGCTTCGCTCCAATTGAAAAATGAAGATTGCAAAGTGTAAAATGAAAAATGCCTCCCCACCCAACCATTTATTTGCAGATCTCGGAGTAGCAGAGCTTGCTCTTCGCTTCTTGAGGCGTTTACCCCATTAGATATGAAATTATCTAACAGGACAGGCTTGTAGAGGCAATTCATGAATT
>JAGLZA010000375.1 GCA_023131835.1 Caldifarciminota bacterium | reverse complement strand
CACGCTGCGACCGAACCAGGGGTATTGGCTGCTGTCGAACCGCGGCTTTCGGATGTTGCATCCGGCTGAGATGCCTCATAGATGTCCCACCAGAATGGCGGCAAATCGAGCCCGTTATGCGCTGCCTGCGGCCAGCCGCTGGATTTTTGTTTCGGGATTAAAGCCATCGTCGATATAACATTATTCGTTCCACTGCCGTCATCGTGAATAAAATCTCTTACGTCGAGGGCTGAATTAAGCACGGCCTGTATGCCGCCAAGGCTTAGAGGTATATCCATAATTACCCCTCCTTCTGAACGATAGCTGTCAAAAGTTTACAGCTGGCACTACGCTTGACCAGCGGTTCTTTATTTTCGTCCACCTCAGCAACTACTCCGTTTGTAGAAACATGGAAGTGTGCGGCAGGACAGTCTGACAAAATGCTCAGATAAAACCCACCATAAGGAGAATTCTCCCCAATCTCTACATCATCACCAAGCATCTCCCTTAGCTTTCGTTTTGCCTCTTTTCGAAGATCTTTCTTTTTAAAAATACTCATATTTATTCCTTCTTTGGTAATTGCCAGGAAATAAGATCGATATTATCAATAATTGCTAATACTGATTCAGTTTCAGGCATCCCATTCTTATCCAGGACGGAGTTGCCTTTGTCGTCGAGAACGGGAATGCCGTCAAACTGTTTTGCAGGTATATCCGCTGTAGCGATCAGCCAGTAATCCTCGCGCATATCAACGGATATTTTGCCTGATTGATTGATAGTGAATAGCAGACGTCTGGGACAATCTCCTTGGAAATCGGCAAGATCAAATTCCTGCCCGGGATATCCGTCAAACCTGAGAATACCGTCAGACAATTGAGCGGTAATAAAATCTCCATCGCTATTCGGCATATGTTTTGTCGGAATTATTACCATCCTTGTCCCCCTTACGATTTGAGCAGCATCCAGCCGAATGCTGTTGACGCATCTGAACCGGAGTTTTTGACTGTAAAAGCATTTGTTGCCTTGCCGGTAATGTCGATCTCCCCGACTAATCCTGACGCAGCTCTTTGCTCAATAAGTATATGATAATCGGTGTCAGCGACTGCTGTAATGCTGATTTGTTGCCCTGTCGTGCTGTTGAAAGTTGATGCGCCTCGCTGTAATATCGTACCCATTTTGGCCGTCAAATTGGCAGGGGTTAAAGCTCGTTCTGGGTCTGTGCCTGTTATTGTTTCAGCATCTGTGGCAAGTTCAACACGCCCTTTGTTGGAAGTAGTCGCATCCGGCAGTTCTAATTCAGATTCGTAAATAGTTTTAGTATCATCATGATTTTTGAACTTACACCGGTAGACGTAAATAAGAGCCACAGGGTAAGAAACTGGAGCGCCGCTAAGAGAATATTCACCCGCTGTATTGAATGTAGCCGTGATGATATTTCCTCCTGCGTCCCTGGGCGATTCAAGGGTAGGTTTGCCGCTATCCATTGCAGACACGATCGCATCCACACCGGCAGCCCATTCATCCATGACAAAGGCTGCTCCTGTGACCGGCGGCGCAACTGTCCCTGCTGTTCCTGAATCAATTTGTTCAAAATAGTTTGATTTAACATGGATTTCCTCCAAATATACTATTCGCTCGGTTAGCTCCGTCAATGCAGACGAAGCGCTTACCCGCAGGGCATTTTTCTCGGAATCAAAGACAGCGTTAAACGACTGCTGTTCTGTTTCCGATACCTTGAGCGCTTCCCCATTTTCGTCAATACGCACTTTGTTCAGGATTTGTTGTACTGTATACAATGTATACTTCCTCCCATTATTGATTGACGATTGTTGATTTCTGGATTGTTGATTGTTTTTTTTCAATCATCAATCATCAATCATAAATCCATTAGCTCGTCGTGGTTGTCGAGCTGCTCGTAGTCGTCGTAGTCGTGGTCGGCAATGCGTTCAGATCGATTGCTCCGGATAGAATAATCGTATCCGACGCACTCGCTATACCCATGAATTGTTTGCCGACAGCCGGCGGGACCTGGGTCAATTCTCCCGGGGTATCCGGCGAGAGATATACTGGTTTGCCGGTCACCCACGACCATCCGGTATCCGTTATCGGCCCGACTCTCTGCACGCGGACCTGGTCATCGAGCACACCGGATTCTATCGTCAGTCCCAGGGCCGGCTGTCTGGACTGATTTGCCTGGGCCTTGAAATATTTGGTATTCCCCCGGGGGATATACACCGCTTTTTTGGCCGCCACGGTCTCGCCCAGCGTGGCTAACAATCTCGAATGTATGCCGGCATCAAGCTTTTCCATATCGGTGGCAAGGATGCTATCCCAACCCTGAACGGAATAATCGATTGTGTGAAGGTCATATTTATCTGTTGCCATAGTCGCTCCTCTTCAATTGAATATTGTCGATTGTCGATTGAAGATTTGTGGTGTCGCTTCACTCCGCCAGTTTATAAATTGGCAGAATACCTTCAATCTTCATTCTTCAATCTTCATTCTTCAATTCTTCTTGCATGTTACTTCAACCTGATCCGATTCATAGAGAACACCGTTTTCAGTACGATAATTTAGGAGTTTGAACAGCGCCTCACTTGCAAGAGCGCCATTATCAGAATTGTTCATCGCTTCCGTGTAAGTCCAGGTTGCCGCATCGATACTATTTGTTGTTCTCATCTTGCTTCCGGACACCCACACTTCTATTTCAAAGTATCCTTCTCTGTCGGTATCGGCCAAAACTGTTCCAGGCGTGCCGATACCTGCACCTTTACCACGATATCGTGGAGACCAGGTTAACACTATGTCGGTGGAATATCGTGCAACCTTGCTGCTTCCATTGGCTAAAAAGTTGATTGGAATGTAAGGCTTTTTTGATTCTCCCTCGATGCTAAGATCAATCGCAGTTGCCTCTGAAATATCTC
>JAGLZA010000374.1 GCA_023131835.1 Caldifarciminota bacterium | reverse complement strand
AAATAGTTAAATAGTAGGGGCAGGTCTTGCACCTGCCCATTTGTAGGGGCTCGATTCATCGAGTCCGAAATCGGAGTAGCGCACCCTGTAGAGGCAAGATACATCTTGCCCTCCTGTGGGAGAGACATTCCTGTCTCGATATTGTAGGGTCAAGATATATCTTGACCATCTGTAGAAGTGGGCTCTTCCCGGGATTCGTAGTGGTAAGATACATTTTTAACCATTTGACCATTTGACTAATCCCCTCTGCGTTCACCCGCGGTTAAAAAAATTGGGGTAGTATAGAGAGATTTTTCTTGACTCTTCTCTATTTTTTTATATAATAGAATATCAAAGTGAAAGATAATACAATTAGGATATCCGGTAGACGGTGTGGAATGGATTTAGGGTATACCCCGCACAATTTCATCCAGCACTAATGCATGGTGCTTGGATTCATTGTGCGAGGGTTTATACACATGTGAGTAATAGGGATCTAAAGAAGATAAAAAGTCCATTAGACAATATACAAGTGGATAAGGGGAATTTATGAAAGAACAAATTTATTCTATGATAGGGATGTATATCCGACACAGTCGCATATACTCCCAAAATGAAATGATATCCGACACTGTCCGATATAAACAAGTTGGCCAAAATTCTTGGACTGCTCCTCTTAAATACAGGATGCGGATAGGAACTTATGAAAGAACAAAGAAGGAATAAATTGCTGAAAGTTTTTCTTATTGTGTGTGGAACAATTGCAGCCGTAGTTATAGCTGTCTTTGCATGGTTTGTCGTATCGCTATTCTCAGAACCCGATATGACAAAACTACCTGCACATTATCCGTTTCGGTCAGAGGGGAAAAAAGACCAGTACTTGAAGTACTATGATGCAAGAGCTAAGAAGTGGCCGGTACGTTCTGACACACTGACTATAGAAACTTCTTACGGCAAGACGTTTTTACGTATTAGTGGGCCGATAAAAGCATTACCATTGGTGTTATTACCTTCAACAAGCGCTTCATCTCTTATTTGGTTGCCGAACATAGAAACTTTATCCGAAAACTACAGAGTATACGCTGTGGACAACATTTACGACTTTGGGCGAAGTGTGAATACACGTCCCATCAAAGGCTCTGAAGATATGGTGAACTGGCTGGATGAATTGTTCACAGCCCTTGCGCTTGGCGACAGTATCAACCTTGTGGGGCTATCTTATGGAGGTTGGTTGACGAGCCAATACGCGCTTCACTTTCCTAATCGGCTTTGTAAATCTGTATTGTTAGCTCCCACAGCTACGATATTTCCATTCCCGGGTGAGTGGGCCTTGCGTGGAATTCTCTCGGCTATACCGCATCGGTTTTTTATGAGAAAATTCATGATAGAATGGCTTTTTGAAGATTTATTGAAGAAAGAAGATGATTACAGCCAGACACTACTAAAAGAAGCTGTTGACGATGCCATGATGGGTTTGAAATGCTTCAAATTTAGAATGCCTGTTACGCCGACCGTATTAGAGGATGATGATTTACAAAGTCTTAAAGTATCCACACTATTTCTGGTTGGTGAACACGAAAAACTCTATTCAGCTCAGAAAGCCGTTAAGCGCCTTAATACTGTGGCGCCTAAGATAGAAACAGAGATTATCCCCAATGCTGGTCACGATTTAACAATTGTCCAGGCGGAGCTAGTAAATAAGACAATATTGGAGTTTTTAAAACAACCATGATTGAAGAAAATTCATTGGCCCGGTGCCTAAAGGCAAGTGATGAGGAGCAGTCCAAGAACTCTGCGCCTTCGGCTTGCCCTGACGGGTCAGCCAACAGCGCATATATGCTCCGCTCCCGATAGTCGCTTCGGGCTCCGTCACATTTTGCCTTCGCTGTGCTACGGCAAAACGTCTTATATGCGCAAACGTTATATGAAATGGCTTTTAGGGTAAAGAAGTAATTGAGTGGGAGGCTATAAAGATGAAAGTTAATAAAGAAAAGATAGAGGAATATCTAAATAGATGGCAGGATATCTTAAGATTAAGGGATTGGGACATAGTAATAAAAATAGTTAAAACCAAATGGAGAAAATCTGGAGACATAAAAATTGATTTAGAGGATAAGAAAGCAACCCTTTTAGTAAATCATACTCCAAGGTGTACGAATCTTGAAGAGTTGGTGATTCACGAATTGCTCCATCTGAAGTTATACGCGATGGACCAAATGATTGAAGGTCTCTTATCCATTGTCTTCGGTGAGAAAGAGGATGACCCAAAACGGGAGTTCGCTTACACACAATTCATGGTGGTCTTGGAGTCCACCGTTGAAGATTTAACAAAGGGTTATCTTACGGCTACTGGGAGTCAAAAATTACTATCCTTTGGTTGATTACAAGGGGCTATTGATAAAGAACTCAAAAATAATCGCAAGAAGTAACAAGTGGTGTATTGTATACGCCGCTTCCGATAACAGCGTGTTTGAGGTTCGCGGAGGTTATCCTTGAGCGAAGCGAAGGACTCACTCAAATGCCTTTGGCAATTCGCAAACACGCGAAACGTTAGGCGAAAGGTTGCCTTAAATAAAAGAAGGAGATGAACATTATGAGTTTACGTAAAAAATTGATTGAAATATTCTATAAAGCGGCGACAAGTAGTAAGCAAATTCGAACTCTTCTTACTCCTGTTGGACTAATAATTTTTTTTATCATTATATTGCTATTTATTGTTGTTTCTCTCCAAATGGATAAATTTTTAGAACTTCCCAAACTCCTTCACACACCATTAAATATAATTGTGTCTCTGCCTATTCTTGCTATAGGGCTGTTCTTAATATTATGGTCAATTCTGCATTTCATCAAAGTAAAAGGTACCCCTGTGCCTTTCAACCCACCTCCTAAACTGGTTACTACTGGTCCTTATGCCCATGTTAGAAACCCTATGCTTACTGGTGTGTTTATCCTACTCTTTGGATTTGGTGTTTTATTCCGAACAATTTCTCTTGTATTTATATTCACTCCAATTTTTATTTTGTTTAATGTGTTAGAGTTAAAAACAATTGAAGAGCCAGAACTGGAAAAACGTCTTGGTAAAGAGTATATTGAGTATAAGAAAAGGGTACATATGTTTATTCCATGGTTGAAAGTGAGAACTAAAAAGAGATTTGTAAAATGAGAGAGGACAACCCATCGCCTAACACATATTAAAGGCAATTTGTCAAGGGGAAAAATTTTCTTGCTGTTAATGCAGTAATTACAAGACTTATCAGTAGATTTTTTCTGGGAATAGGGGCGTTTGATTGAACGCCCCTACAAAATTCTTTTCCCCCTTTTTCCTTCTAAAAACACCATAAATAAAGGGGGTTGGTAGGGCTTTGCGCCCTTTGCCTCCTTTGCGTGCTTTGCGAGAAAAAATTTTCCCATTAACGATTTTTTAACATCGTTTTCATTGCGCAAATAACAAACTGGCCTTAGAACAAAATCTATTAATTCTTTTTATGAAGTTGACAAACCCTAACCTGTAACTTATAATTAAATATATGTTATATACTGATAGCTGTTTGTGGAAGCTTTTTAAGGTTATGGTTGCAGTGAATGTGGTAAACAGATCGCTTAATCTGAATGAGATTTTCCTCTGTCAGCCGCAGGAGGTGATAATCAGTGGAAGTTAAAGAAAAAATATTTCCATGTCTGATTTGTGGATCTGATACGGGTTGCCCAAACAAGCTTATCTGCGACAAGTGTAGAAGATTACAAAAACAAAAGACAACTTTGATTCGAGGTAGGAAGGTTGAGAAAGGAAATGGCTGACTTCGGCTATCACGGCATATCTGATTACGCTTTGCTCCATCTGTCTTTGTTCCACAAAGTTCTCAGATATGACGATTCCGTTATACGAAATTGTACTCAACAATTAAAGAATGGAGGAAAAAATGAAGAAAGGATTTTTTATTATGACTGTAGTGGCTGTTTTCAGTTTGGCAGTAACAAATATCACAGCCCAGACAAACCCAAAATTCGCAGAATTTCCTATTGCGGTCGGGGAAGATAGCACTTTTGTAGGAGGTGGGGCTTTTGATGGTACAAATTATCTATTAGGTATCCAGGGAGATACATTGGGTAGTAGTAATATTACTGCCCAGTTAGTATCTCAAACTGGTAGTCTAATTGGCTCCAGGATTTCAGTAGACCGAACCGGTATTCCTTTTCCTTATGGATTGCCTGTAGTGGCATTTGATGGGATAAACTATCTTATGGTATGGGATGATGCTGCCCTCTACCCCACTTGTAATATCTATGGACAATTTATAGACACATTAGGCAATCTGATAGGAGCGTCTTTTCCCATAGCTACGACTGTTGACAATGATGAGTCCCCGTGTATCGCCTTTGGTGATACCACCTACATGGTTCTATGGGTCAAAAATGCTTCTCTCTTCGGACAACTCATAGACAGGTCAGGAAATCTTGTAGGAACGGAAATATTTGTTAGTGACAGTGCGCGAATGCCTAATATAGCATTTGATGGCACAAATTATCTGATAGCCTGGGTTGATATTATTCCCACCACAGATATAAGTATTTCAGGTCAATTAGTAAGTAAACAAGGTACATTGGTAGGTCTAAACTTCATAATAGATGATAGTCCATATCCCAGTGACAATCCAATGTCAATTTGCTTTGACGGTTCAAGGTATATGGTAGTTTTCCATGAGGAGGTGGTAAGCAACGAATGGGACCTTTTTGCCCGTTTTGTAACCACCTCTGGCACTGTTGCCGAGAGAATTACTATTACTGATGAACCTGGAAATCAGTGGCTTCCTTGTATAGCTTTTGATGGGACTAACTATCTAATAACCTGGACTGATGGTCAATGGTCTATAGATACCTATTCTAAGGGAAGATTCTTCGATACTTCAGGGGTTCCAGTTGATACGGGATTTACCATCTTTGCCCCATTAGGTGATAAAATTCCTTTATACATAGGGGCGGGTTTTGGAGATTACCAATACTTAGTAGTTACTACCAGATGTGATACTTCTACTTTTACTGATGGCGATGTCTATGGCACATTCATTCCACCATACACCGGAGTAGAAGAAAAGCCGGATGACAGATTGGAGGTAGCAGATTTTAGCTTACAGCAGAATACGCCTAATCCGTTTAATTCAACCACTTTTTTTCAATATACCCTTCCTAAAAATGATTTTTTGCAAATTGATATCTATGATATCACAGGTCATCTTGTGCGAACATTAGTGAAAGGGGAAAGATCTGCCGGAACCTATACTGTTAGTTGGAATGGAAAAGATACACAAGGGAAGAGCGTTAGTAGTGGAATATATTTTTACAGTTTAAAGGTTGGCAACCTTAGGAGCACGAAAAAAATGTTATTAGTGAAGTAATTAATAGAGAAAAAAGTATGCCTGGAGCAACTTCCGATAACACATATGAAAGGCAATTTGTCAAGGGGAAGTGTCATAGTGAATTGTGAATAGTAAAGGAAAAGAAGAATATCGTTTTCTTTGCACAAATAACAAACTGGTCTTAAAAAAATCTATTAATCCTTTTTATGAAGTTGACAAACCCTAACCTGTAACTTATAATTAAATATATGTTATATACTGATAACTGTTTGTCAAAGCCTTTTATGGAGCACTTTTTCAAAGTGCTACCATTTAATTATTATCACGGCATAAAAAGTTCGCCCTGTGGGCTCACCCAAATTTTTGCTTCGCAAAAACTTCTTTCATGCTGGGAATATTAGACGCAATTGTTTGCAGAAAGGAGAAAATCAAATGAGGTATTTATTCTTTTTAATTTTCTTTTTCCTTATAAGAGGAGATAACATGTATACACAAGTAAAGTTTGATTATTCCGCAGCAGAAATAGTTATAGATTATTTCTCAAATCCTGATACGAACAAGATAACCGAAATTGTAAATCATCCAGCTTATAAACTTGTGTATGAGCATAGCAAGCGTTTTTCCTCAAATCCGCTCGATGAGAATATGCTGGCTTTGTCACTAAATGGAGAGTCTATATCTTTCAATTTTTTAAATATAAATGAGCAGTTGAGTAAATTAAAGGAAGTGGTTAGTTATCTCAAAAGCAATGAGCAAAAGATGAGAGAGGAATTTGCGCCGCTTTCGTTGCTTTATCTTCCGGAGGATTATGAACCCAACGCAACGGTGTATTTTATTATCGGTGGTTACAATGGAATAGCGTTAAATGACCAAGTAGCTATGAATATTTATTGGGAACAATTTCTCAAAGATCCTCAAGAAATACTGTTATATCTTCCTCATGAGTTATTTCATATTGGTTTTGCTCATTATCAACAATTGCCCGATATATCAGCAGTGAAGACAAAAGAGGATCTAAAAAACTTGGTTATGAGAATTACCATGGATGAAGGATTAGCTACATTGGTGCCCTATAAAACACGGATTGCCTTAAATGCACTGTCAGACTATGATTATTCTGTTCTAACTGACAACCTACCCGTTTCAAAGAAAGTAAAACAATTTGAAAATTTGATGCAAATGCTTAATAAAGATAATAATAATCCTGTGGATGATAAATTATTAGGGAAAGTTCTGGGACAATGTTCAGGTGATAGACTGTTTTATATTGTTGGATGTTATATGGGATTGAGAATAGAGCAAAAATATGGTATGGGAAAACTCATTGAACTCATAAAACATTCTCCTGAAGAGTTCTTTGAGGTTTTCGAAAGTACAAAAAAGGGATATGTTTCAGAAGATAATTAAAAATATACTGCAAACAACAGCGTATAACAGAGCGTATCTGGCTTCGTGTGGTCGGCAACTTCAGATACACGCGAAACGTTAGGCGAAATATGCTAATAAAAGGAGGAATCATGCGTAAATCTGTACAATTCAACAAGGTGATTTTGATAACGATTGTGTTGCTATCCCTGGGTGTGGGAAATAGTATAGGAGGTACTATGAAAAAGAAAATCGAAGATTTAAGGCAGAAACCGATGTGGGTTTCGCATCTTGGTTGTACTAAAGGATGTCTTGAATATTTAGGTATTGATGTTTCTGATGCGTGGTTATTTGGAGGGACTGGACATGCATTTATCATTAATATATCTGAGCCTGTTGGTCCTTGTGGCCCCACGTCATGGAATACGGAAAAGTTTTTTAAACTCGGAGAGAATATAGGTTATACCATCGAAGGAGTGCACGGTTTTAAATCAGACTCAGATTTTGCTGAAAGGCAGAAAGAAGCTTGGGCACAAATTAGGCAGGCTATCGATAAAGAATTACCTTGTTATGGATGGGAATTGGAGTATCCTGATTTTTTTGTCATCTATGGCTACGATGATAAAGGATACTTTTTTTTAGATCCACAATGTGATTCAGGCAAAGGACCTAAATTGTGGGAAGAACTTGGTAAGGGAAACACTGGCAAATTGGAAGTGTACACTGTTAAGCCCGGTAAGGTTGCGGATCCGGTTAAAACAGTGAAGGAGGCTTTTAAATTCGCATTAGAATACGCTGAAGGAAGATATAAACCTACATGGATAGATATGAAATTCTATTCCGGGTTGGCTGGTTTTGATCACTGGATAGAAATGATTAAAGCTGGAAAGGCAGATGGGTTTGGTGTGGCATATAATGCTGCTGTGTGGCATGAATGTAGGATATTTGCTGTAGAATTCCTAAAAGAAGCAAAAGGGCGCATTGGTAACAAACATAGTCCCTTATTTAAGGAAGCTATAAAACATTATGAGGTAGTTGCACAAGATTTGAATAAAGTATCAGAGCTGTTTCCATTTCCGCCAAAAGGTGAGATCAAAGACACAACTCGTTGCAAAGTTGTTATAGAATGTCTTAAAGAAGCTCGAGAGGCTGAGAAGCGGGGATTAGAGTCACTGAAGAAAATAGTTCAAACATTAGAATAATTTGCAGATGTTGAAAGGCATTGTACTTCGCCTATCAGAGTGTTTGCGACGCTTCGCTAAATCCCTCCGGGACTTCGCATACACGCGAATCGATTAGCGGTAATTTAAATTATGAACCAGAAAAGGAAAAAATATCATGAAAAACATTGGACTAATAATAAATTCAAACATCTTGTTATTTTTATTTGCAACAAGTGCACTGATAGGAATTTGTTCGTGTAACCAAAGCAAAACAACAGATAAAACAAATGACAATTTTGAAAAATTGAAAATAAAATTCAATATTCATACAAAATCTTCTGACTTATTATTAAAATGGTTTGATAATCAATTAGACACAATTATGAAGGAGATATTAGAACAGCCAGGTACACAAATTATGGCGGGAATAGTAGAAAACACCTTGTCTCGAAATGAATTACCAACATTTTTTGATGAATTAAAAAATTTTTCCATCAATGATTCTTTGAAATCAGACCCTTACGGTTTAAGATTAGCATGGTTTCAAAGGGATGAATCTTCTTTATTGTTGAATAAAATCAAGGAATACAATTTTCAAGGAGAAATTGTAGAAAGAATAAAGCCTTATATTCCTACAGATTACCCTTTAGATGTTGAATGTAAAGTGTATTTTGTCTTAACTGGTTGGGAATGGGGCGATGCAATGGTTCGCAAAATTACAAATATTGATAATCATTACAGAGTTACGGAACAAGGAGAACCTGTTATTATTGTTAATCTATCAATTATAACAAAGCTTTATGGTGATGATATTGATATACTTTTAAATGATGATATTTCTCATACCATGTCTCATGAGTTATTCCATCTCGTATTTGCAGAATATCAAAATGTATCTTCCTACTGGAAAAATAATAGAGATACTACAAAAATTGGACAATTAGTTGAAATAATCCAGAATGAAGGAATTGCTCATTATCTAAGTCATAACCAAAAGCAAAATTTAATTGAAAACTATAATTCATCAAATGAACTTAAAGAGCGTGAAAAAGAAGCGTTTAAGCAATTAAGCATTGCTGTTAAACAACTATTAAATACTGAATTGAGCAATCAAGAAAAAGATGATATATTAATGAAGTCAAATGCTGGTAGATATTGGGATAAATTTGGAGCAATTGCAGGTAAATTCATGGTATATCATATTGAAAGAGAATATGGAGAACAGGCTATTCAACAAAGCCTTTCAAAAGGTGCTTATTATTTCCTTGAATTATATAACAAGCTTCAGATAGAAAGCCCAACATTACCAAGTTTACCAGAAGAATTGAAAAAACAGTAAAACATTGACAAATAAAACTACCGCTAACAAAGTGTATAAGTCATTGGGCGTGAAGCGTAAACTGAAAGTTAATGAATATAAATAAACATTATATCAGTTTGAAAATGCAGTACATTGAAACGCCCACCGCCTTATACACAAAACGTTATATAAAATGATGCAGGTGAGATTGGGGTGAAAGAATGGGTGAATCCAACAAATCGTGGGCAAGAAGCCCACTCCCACAAAGGGCAAGATATATCTTGCCCCTACTTTATGAATTTTTTTAAAAACCGTGCAGAAACCGTGGCTAAAAATGGGAAGGGAGAGGGGATTCCTATTTAACTATTTATCCATTCAACTATTTAACTATTTCTCAATTGGAGCGAAGCGACTATCTCTGTGTCCTCCAAAACACATAAAATTAAAGGGGATGGGTTTTAGCCCTTTAGTTCTCAGTGACCTCTGTGGTTAAAAAGGGTGGGAGGGATGGGGACCCAACCCTCCAATCTTGACAAATACTAATTTTTCTATAATATAATATGTTACTATGAACCCTAAATTATTGGATCAGGTTCGTTATAAAATACGCACACATCATTTTCCTGTAGTTTTGAGTAAGAGTGATTTTGGCAAAGGGGCAAGAAAAAGTCAATGTTTATAAGAGGTTATAATGGAAAGTAATGAATTCTATGTTTGAGGTTATACAGCAAAATTTGCAGAATATAATCCTTATTTGTTGCTGTATAACCTTATGTTAGATTACCAAGAAAGGAATCAAAAAATGAAAACACTGCTAAATAACGAGAATCGTATTTTTACACTGGCTCGCCAGGGAAAACGGCTGCCGAACATCGCAGTATCTATCTTTATACCAATCATCATTTTTATCGCAGCCATTTTAGTCACTGGTATTTGTGGCGATATTCTATTTGGAGATATAGAAAATCTTCCTCCGATTTGGAAGGAAAACTTTTTAAATGTTGTGCCCTTTACGCTGGTTATTCTCTTTTTATGGATGTGGATTGCTCTTTTTGAGAAGCGTCCTTTTTGGACAATTGGACTTGTAAAAGAAAAAGCAATTCTAAGATACATTACAGGATTTCTTATAGGCGGAGGTATGATTGCTTTTGCAATCGGTTTGTTGGCTATTACTGGCAATATCATCATCGAACAAGATGGTTTGCAATCATCTGGTGTAAGTGTCCTCGCAAGTATCCTTGTATTTTTAGTGGGTTTTATTGTTCAAGGAGCAAGTGAAGAGATGCTTTTTCGGGGATGGCAGTTTCCTGTGATTGGTGCTCGTTACAAACCCTGGATCGGGATACTGGTATCATCTATCATTTTCGCCCTATTACATGGGGTGAGTTCAGGAATTAACATAGTGATCGTGATTAATATCATTTTGTTTTCCGTGTTTTTATCTTTATACTATCTTCTTGAAGGAAGTATATGGGGCGTTTGTGGCTGGCATGCCGCCTGGAATTGGATACCAAGTAATATATTTGGCTTGGAAGTCACGGGGATAACAGCTTTTACTAAACCCGTATTTGATTTAAAAGTTACTGGTTCCCATATTTTGAGTGGTGGTAAATTCGGACCGGAAGGTGGTATGCTTGCAACAATTGTATTGGTTACAGGTATTGTTATCATTGTTTTTCTGGCAAATAGAAAAAATCAGCGTCTTAATAAGTAAACATATTTGAAACGAAGTGTGTAACGTAAGTTAGCAACAATAAAAGCAATCTAACAAAGTGCTGCACCTGACCAGAGAGCGATGCGGTGAAATCCGAACGCCAGGTGCAAGTAATAAAGTTCAGTGCTCTTAAGCCCTCTGGCAGGTGAGCACTAAATGTTAGCCTTTAAAAAGAAGGTAAAAAAAAGGAAACGTTAATGGTCTATATGTGTTTGCACGACAAAAAAGAGATTGAACGCTTCTTCAGGAAGGATGTCTACCTCCATATATACAGTATTGGGGACCTGGACAACTTCTTCTGGCCATACACAACCTGGTATGGATCCAAACATAGCGGAAACATTGACGCAATAGCCTTAATGTATGTTGGCCTTTCACTCCCAACGTTACTTGCACTTTCCAATGAATATGATGTTATGGCAGAACTGCTGACCTCTATCCAGCACCTTCTACCTAATCGCTTTTACGCTCATCTCAGCCCGGGACTTGAGACTATCCTGGACGCAACCCATAATCTTGAGTCACATGGTGAGCACTACAAAATGGCACTCATAGACAAAACACTAACATCCTGGAAGGATTGCTCTGGGGTTGACCGTTTAAGCATGAAAGATCTAACTGCCATCCAATTACTATACAAAGAAAGTTATCCTGGAAACTGGTTTGATCCGAGGATGCTGGAGACTGACCAATACTTCGGTATAATGGAGGAGAACCGCCTGGTCAGTATTGCTGGAGTCCACGTCTATTCACCACAATACAAAGTGGCTGCCCTGGGGAATATAGCCACACTTCCCACACACAGAAGCAAAGGTTACGGAAAGCGAGTTACGGCAAGGCTTTGTCAGTCTTTGATCGATGAAGGAATTGATATTGGCTTAAACGTAAAAACCGATAACAATACCGCGATATCATGCTATAAGAGAATTGGCTTTGAGATTGTTGCTTCGTATGGGGAGTTTATGGTTCAAAAGAAAAGCTTCAAATGAGGAGGGCTAACAAGGCACTGCACTGGAATTTTGCTCCGCTGGCGCTCCGTGAAATCCAGTGAGTTTTGACGTTGGGCAGCTGATAAAACAACAGGAGATATAAATGGAATGGTTTGAAAAATTATATACTAAAGATTATATTAATTTGTGTGGTTTTGCATCGCCGGAACAAATAAAAATTGAAGCGAATTTTGTAGTGGATGTATTAGGTTTGAACTCAAAGTCTAAATTATTGGATCTTTGTTGTGGTTTTGGGCGTCATGCTTTTGAGATTTCAAACCTGGTTAAATGTCAAATTGTTGGCATTGATTTATCTGACGATTATTTAACTATTGCCAGAGAAAAGTATTCTACTCCAAATATTAAATATGTTAAAGGAGATATGAGAGATATCCGGATAGAAAATCACTTTGATGCAGTTACTAATTTATTTACTTCTTTCGGATTTTTTGAGAAAGACGAGGAGAATGAAAAGGTAATTCAAGAAGCAAATAAATCATTAAAAGAAGGCGGATTGTTCATTTTAGACAATGAAAATAAGTTCAATTTTGTATTAAATGATGTCTTAAAGAAAGAATATTATTGGCAAAAGATAGATGATGATAAATATTGTATCATTCATAATAAATATGACATCGTTAATGAGAGAGAAATATTTTCAGCAAAAATTATTGAAGATGGTAAAGATGACATCCGCGTTGGTTATAATATCCGTTTGTATTCATTGCCAGAGTTAACAAGTATGTTTAAACGAAACGGATTTGAATTAGTCAATTTCTGGGGTGATTTTGATAAGAGTAATTATTCTATTCATAGTCGTCGGTTAATCACATTATCACGAAAAATTAAAAATTTATGAAAACAAAACTGCCTAACAAGCGTATCAACCTGACCCAAAACATCGCAAGGCAACCGATGATACGTGGAGTTCATAGGGTTCGTAGGGTTCGTGGGGTTCGTGGGGTTGGAAAACCAGCACGGAACCCTTCCGAGGTTGCTTCACAGGGGTCGAGCAGGAAGATAGCGATTGCTTCACGGAGCGGAGCAGGAAGAAGAGCCTGCCCCGTGGAATAGGAGAGATTACCTGAAGTGCTTCTATTCCACGGGGTGAACAATGACTATTTGCTGGGTTCGTAGAGTTCGTAGAGTTCGTGGGGTTCGTAGGGTTGGAAAACCAGCACGGAACCCTTCCGAGGTTGCTTCACCGGGG
>JAGLZA010000373.1 GCA_023131835.1 Caldifarciminota bacterium | reverse complement strand
TTTCCTGTTATAGTAAATATATCATTAAAAATAATGTTATCTGTGGATGTCTGCACTTTGTAATCTTGAATCATATGATCCGTATCAGAATCATCATAACCAAGATGTAATTTTATTCTATAAATCTGCATCTCCTGTGGTAATGTTACAGTTATCCATTGTGTAGAAGCGTTATCAGATCCCCAAGCCTGTTGTAATTCTGAAGTTAAAAGACCATTAACCGCATTGTCCGGAATCATAAGACCCACAAAACTCGACGCCTCCACATCAGCGGCCAATACTACATTCACTTCTCCAACATAATTTGTGATTGAATTTCCAAGTGCTTCCCATTCAGTATTATAATTATTGTCTGCTGACACTTGTGTAGATATATCAGGATAAATACCTATCTTTTTTAAGGTCCTTGTAACACCATCCCCACTCAACATTCTAATTCTAACCCATCTGGCATCATTATAGGAACTATACATTGGTTCAGCAGTATTAAATATCAAATTATCCCATTCAACTGATATTGTCGGATTATCTGGTGCAGTACTTTCAGTAATTATACTGAGTGTAACCTCCTCCCCAAAACCACCGGTCATCTCATAAAACCCAAACATTGTATATACCGGGCTAGTAACATCTAAATCTTTAACATATACAATAAATTTCTGATTAACTCTTGTGAATTTTACAGAAGCCCACCGTGGATTTGTCATCTCACTAAAAGTTGTGACCCAGCTGGAACTATTATCTTTCACATTAAAACGGTATCTATTATGATTATCATAAAACGCTCTATCCATTTTTACTGAATTGTTTTCAGTTTCTATATCTTGAATTTGTAATCCACAAAACCAATTACCAATATTCACATTATCTATAAGTTCGTATTCTATTTCTAAATCAAAATCACCTATTAAATAAAAATCTGCAGTTAAATTTACATACCCAGAATTTATCGATTGATACAGTTTATCATTGAATATATAATTTTCTGGTCCGCCAGAGGCATTCCAATTATCAGGTAAAGTTTTATTACTTCCGTTAAAATCTGTATTAATGTCCTCTATATTTAGCGCCTTAAAAGCCAGAGCAGGGTTTGATGTATTTATATTAGAATAAAATACATTACTGGATAAATCAAATTGATAAGCATCGTCAACAGGAAAACTTCTTATTATATCTAAATCATAACTATGCCCCAAGTCTATTGCAAAATAAGAATAGTAATCAGAACTAAATACATTCTCTGAATAATAATAATGCCCATATGAAGTTTCTTTATACAGGTCCAAATCACAAAACTTATTATAATTCAAATTATCTTCGCTAACATAAACTGACATCGCATAAAACCGTTCATTTTTATGCCATAAATGTGGATATTGATCTGTTCTTTCTAAATCTTTTGTAATTCTTAAATCTGATATTACACCGTCAAGGTTTTCACCAATTATTAAATCCTCAGAATATGAAGGCAACCCGATTTTTAATGTATCAACCAACCCAACAAGTTCACCATTAACATATGCTTGTACTATAGAATCAGTACCACGTGTTAAACTAACGTGGTAAGATCCTCCTTCAATTACTTCATATTTTTGGCAATTCCACCGACTAAGAGTACCACCGGCCCAATCATATGGGTTGCTAGATTGAATCCAAAATTCCATTTGATATATCGTAGGATCCCCAGACCCCTTCCTAACAAAAATAGCATAATTGGCATATGGAAACCCAACACCTGTATCCTCCATAGTAGCACCATCCATCCAGTTTTCTGGTGGAAATGAAATATTACCATATTTAACTGTAATTACGGGGTTCGCCCAATTCCTAATTAAAGTACAATAATTAGTACCAGAAACAACTGGTAATGAATTAAATTTTACATGAAAATCTACTGTAAATGGTTTAGCAACTTCACCATATTGCGGATATGAATAATGAACTCCTGGAAAAGTGAAATCACTATTTGCTGGAACTGAAATGTAACTATCACTGTGTCCACTAAACCCGATTCCAGTTTTATATGAATTAGATATTTCAGAAAACACTTTTATTTCACTACAAATCGGTGTATTCCATACACTTTGTGCAGCAAACACATACATAGGTTCTACACACCACATTTTAAAATATCTAGCAGTCTGATTAATTGGAAAGAAAAACTCAGAAATAAATTCCCACGAATTGTTTTGTACTTGAAGCATTGGATTATTATTCTCCATTGTACAACATAATTCCCAATTGATGTTATCGTTTGATTTATATATATACCAATTATTATCATTGGATTTCCATCTCAAATCAGTATATCCATCTGTTACACTTAAATAGAATCTAATTCTAGTAATCTCTTTTTGACATCCAAGATCAACTCCCATAGAATAATTTGTATAAAGTGCAACATTGCCCGGATATTCCCACAACAACCCATCAATCAATTCCGGCTTAAATCCCAAAGTTATGTTTGTAGGACTCGTATCAGAGGAACTAAACAGTCCAGATACAGTAGTCTCTTCTCTATATTCAAAATCCCATTTACCAGTACCAACATCAATTCCGGTACCAACAATAGAAAATTCTCGTTCATCATAACTGTAATCAACAAGACATGTATTTTTAACAGTTAAATTTAATTCTGTATATTTATCAATACCACAGTGTGTCTGATCATACTCCGTCATACTATCATTAAACCAGATTATTTTATCAATAATCTTTTGTGAACCTAAATCCATTCCTAT
>JAGLZA010000372.1 GCA_023131835.1 Caldifarciminota bacterium | reverse complement strand
CCTCACAAAACCGCAGTCGATTTCCCCTGCGAGGAAATTGCTGCTTCCGCTCTCGGCCTCGTTCCCCTTGATTTCCAGGGAAATCAAGGAACCATGCCCGCTCGGCCTCCGAGAGGATTTTGTGTTGACAACCCCCTCGCTTTTATCATTTGATTCTACAATCGTGAAAACTTGGAAGTTGTCAGTTCTGATATTGATTCCTTAAAATCTAATCCTATTTCTGTATATTGTTATTCCTAAAATGTGACTTTTATTTTTAGTAATTACAAGCCATTAAGGGCGCAGAAATTTAACGGTTGCCAGGTAAATGCCCTGGAGAACAGTGTATAAGAAAGTGCAGACAAGGAGAGCAGTTTCCACTAATTTCATTGTGGGAAGGTCAGCCCAGAAGAGTACGCAAATCATTCCGAGAATACCTATAATGGATGAGAGTACCGAATATCTGGGGGTACCCCGTGCCATTATAATATTCGATAATAAAGAACCAGCAAGTAAGAAAGAAATAACAAATGCTAAGAGGGTAGTGTCAAATTGAGATACTATAAATTCATTGCCGAACAATAATTTCACGATCTGCGGACCATAAAAATGATAGATTGGTATAATGAAAACTATAAGCCCCCCCACAATTGCAATACTCTTGTAGATATAACGTTTGATGAGTTTTTCATCTCCTGTCGAATAGGCTCTTGAGAGATTGGGAAGAAGTCCAAGAAGTAGAGCAATGACAACTGTTTTAAAAGGAGTTAATGGTATAAGCATAGCGTTAAACAGTCCTGCAAGTGAATCTGCTCCCTCTCCTCCAATGATTTTTAAAAGGATGGGTCCTGATCTTATAATCCATTGATTCATCAGTGATATTATGCCCCCCATGATAATAAACCTTATAATCTCAGGATGCAGCTTATCAAATTGCTTCCATTTTATTGTAGGGAATGATTTTTTTCGGGATGACCAGATAACCAATAAAAGAGCAATCACAGCTGATATGGCAATACTCCAGGGGGCTTCTACTCCAGAGAATCCCCAGCATTTTACTATCAGAGCCATTATTACAAACATCATAAACTCTTTTACCCATATCCCAAAAGACAGTATATGGAATTGCCTGTAGCCTTGAAGGATACCATTGTAGAATCTAAAGAGTGATAAAGCCCATACTCCAAGAAGGAACTGCTCTAATATGATAATATGTTTATTAAATAATCTTTCTAAAAAGAAATTTCTGAAGAGCAAGGTGATAAGGAGGGCACCAAAGAGTAAGGTTACATATATTATAAAAGCTGTTTGAATTGATTGCCTGACCCTATCATTATCATCTTTGGCCTGATAGAAAGCAATGAAACGTGCAAGTCCTTGCACCACCCCATCTATAACGAAAACCGTTACGATACAAATGGAAGAATATATCACACTGAGTAATCCGTAACCATCAACTCCAAGCCATCTACCGGCTAACATCTGGAACATAAACAAGAAAATACCTGCAAGTACCTGGCCTATTAGTGAATAGATAAATCCTTTCCTCAATCCCTGGCTCAATTATTCTCCCTTATCTTTGACGTTGGTCTCTAACTAATGCCTGTTTATTAATTTTTTGTAAACTCCTATATGATACTCGGCTAATTTTTTTGCCGACCAATTCTCCAATACTCTTTTTCTTGCCCTTCTGCCTTTTTCTTTCAATAATTTCACATCACTAAGAGCAATATTGATCTTATCGGTATAATCATCCGGATTTCCGGACTCCATCAAAAAACCAACACTTTCATCTATAATTTCAGGTAATCCTCCTACATTACTTGCTGCAATTGCTTTGCCGGATGCCATTGATTCCAGTGCAGCAATAGAGGTTGCCTCCATAAGAGAGGGTATAACGATTAAGTCAGCAGAGGTTAGGATCGAAGGCATCTCTTCGTTTGGGATAGTGCCTAAAAGCATAACTTCCTTCTCTATACCGAGTTGCTTAATCCTCGACTCTATTCCTGTTCGTAATGGCCCATCCCCTGCAATAACGAGTTTTACATTGTGTGCAGACAGGATATCAGGTATTGCTTCAATTAATAGGTGGACGCCGTTCTTTTCTACAAGTCTTCTGGGACATACAAGAATGAATTCGTCCTTTTCTTTATTTATGCAAGGAGGGACTTCGGGAGAGAATAGTTCGGTATCTACTGGATTAACAAGGGCTGTAACTTCACGATTGGGTACAAGTTGTTGCGTTATTTGCTTAATTTCTTCACTTGCTGCAAATATGCAGTCTGCCTTTTTTAATCCATGCTTTAAGTATGGCTTAAATAACAATTTCTTTGATACCTTAATATAATGAGAACTGTGAAGAGTGATTACAAATGGTTTTTTATAAAGTATGGAGGCAAGGACACAAGGTAGCAATGCAGCGATATCGTGACCATGGATAATATCGGCATTTTTTGCCTTTTTTAGAAAAGCGGGAATTGAGAAAAAGGTTGTGAAAGCCCAACCGAATAGATTTTTGCCAAAAAATGGTGTTCTTATTATTATAATTCCGTTGTATGTCTCTTTTTTTTTCTTTTTGAGAGAATTGGAAGTAATGACTTTTACTTTATTGCCTGCTTTAACAAAGTAACGAGCAAGATTGAGCATATGGATTTCCATTCCACCAACTTCCGGATGAAAATACATCCCCTGTAGCAGGATATTCATTTATTGGTTATCCTTGAAAAACGTTTTGATTGCCTCTATAATTCTACCGCTTGCTTTGCCATCGCCATAAGGATTTTTGCCTTTCTTCATTTTCTCAAGTTCTTCTTGACTATCCAGTAAAGTATTTGCTTCCTGTACGATTTTCTCTTTATCAGTCCCTACTAATTTTGCAACCCCTGCTTCTACGCCTTCGGGACGTTCGGTTTTTTTTCTCAAAATAAGAACCGGAACCTTAAATGTTGGTGCTTCTTCTTGAATTCCACCGGAATCGGTAAGGATAATGTGAGATTTTGACATAAGATAAGCCATATTTTTATAATCGACAGGTTCTATGAGTTTTATATTTTTCGATTTTCCAAGAATCCTTTCAGCGGGAATTCTAACATTAGGATTAGGATGAACAGGATAAAGTATAAAAGAATCATTCCTCTGTGCAATTTCTTTTACTGCTTTGAAGATATTCTTAATGGGCACTCCAAAACTTTCTCTTCTGTGGCATGTAAATAGGATAAATTTTTTATTTGCAGGGATTAAATTTTTAATATTTTCATCAGGTTTTGTATTTTTTATAACCCATAGAAGTGTGTCAATTCCTGTGTTCCCGGTGATATGAATTTTTTCTTTTTGTATGCCACTCTTTATAAGATTCCCCGCTGACCATTTGGTGGGAGGAAATAGTATATCACTTATATTATCAATACAGACTCTATTGATTTCTTCGGGAAAAGGTTGATATTTGTCATAGGTTCTGAGACCTGCTTCAATATGACCAACAGGGATTTTTTTATAGAATGCGCTTAGTGCAGCAACAAAACTTGTAGTTGTATCTCCCTGCACGAGTAATAAGTCGATATTTCCTTTTTCTAAAATACCTTTTATCCTTCTCATTATCTCTGTTGTTATGTAAAATATATCCTGATTCTCTTTCATTATATCAAAATCGACATATACCTCTAAGCCAAATAATTTTATTACCTGGTCCAGTAGATACCGGTGCTGTGCACTTGCTATAATAAAAGACTCAAAATCGGGCGATGACTTGAGCGCCATAGCAACAGGTGCCGTTTTAATAGCATCTGGTCTTGTCCCGACTAAAATACCAATTCTTTTTATCTGTTTTTTTCTCATTGTTCAGGTCTAAATAATAAACATTTAAGGTAGTTTGTCAACACTAATCAATGACTGCCTCCCCCCATTTCTTAACCACAGAGGGCACAGAGCCCCACCACCCCCTTTAATTTTGGGTGTTTTAGAGGACACAGAGGAGACCACGACAACCCCCCATTTCTTAACCACAGAGGGCATCCTGGTACGGTCGGTTCCTCCCTACAGGGCAGGCCCCGATGAAATAGTTACACATTTCATAGGACAGGCAGAGAATGATATCCCTTGAACCCTCAATCTTTACTATTTGTGTTTTCAGAGGAAGAAATAGAGAAAAAGAATTTGACAGGGGCGTTCAATTGAACACCCCTACATTGAAATGCGAAACAGGTAGGGGCATGGGGCACCGTGCCCCTACGCGATATGTGGGAGAGCCCTTCCGGGCTCGATTTGAGTTCGAAAATCGTGGGCAGAAGCCCACTCCCACTTAACTTTAGTTGAGTGATTTGGTTGTAACTCCCATTCCCTAAATCCTAACTTACTTGACC
>JAGLZA010000371.1 GCA_023131835.1 Caldifarciminota bacterium | reverse complement strand
AGGCGCCAAAGAAACGTGTACACAAAAAGGCTAAAGCGTTATTTGAGCTCGCTCCGGCAAAGGATATTAGGGGGGAAGAGAACCATGATGCTTGAGATGGGTACTAACCTGTTTCACTCTGCGGTACTCTTCATCTTAGTGTGGGGTGTGGTTCGCTTCTTTGGAGTGTTAGGTAAAATAGCGGAACAAACTGAAAGAAGGTCAAGAGTAAGGAAGAACGAGGAACGTATCAGGTTCACAAAATAAATGGAGAAAGAAGAGCGCATCGAAAGATATGGTGAAGCAGTGTATGAAGCGCATTTGCAACAATGCCGAGCTTGGCACGCGGCGCATCGTGAAGAATGCAGTACCAAAAGTAAAATATGGCAAGAAGCAAATCCAGACAAAGTCAAAGCGTTCAGCCACGAACTGAATCACAAAGGCGGTAAACGGTATGCTGCTAAACTGAGATATATGGCAACAGGTATTCCAGGTGAACGACATAAAATCAGAAAAAACCATGCACGGATGTATCATATCATCAAGCAAGCAACACCTAACAGTGTTTTCCACCACGAGTGGATGCCGGGCACCGCGAAATATAGAGGCCTTGCCTTAGTTGAGAAGGAAGCCCATCAACATGGCATAATCAAAGTTATCAAAGTGTTAGAAGGCAAGATAACGTTACTAACAGAAAAAGAAGTAAAGGGGGTATACTAATGTATCAAACAGCAAACGCAACAATGGGTACGGGAACGGAAAAAGAGTTATTACCAAGTACAGCAAGCACAACAGGTACAATAAACTCTTTCTTTGATATTAGCTATTACCATACTGCTTCAATGAAAAGAACAATAGAGCGTTATGTTCTTTTAGGAGGGTTAGAATGACGGATGAAACAACAAACGCAAAGATAAGGATAAACTATTTTATGAATGGAACAACAGCCGAAGATTATACTGTAATCTGTGCCTTTTGTGGAAAACCTAAACACTCTTGCACTTGTGGCAGTACTGCATCAATTTATTAAGACAAATGGTTTATACAAAAGAGTACGAACGTAAACTAATAGCGGAATATGCAAGGGCACAGAAGACGTTAGTTAGAAAGTTCTCTGCACCGTTAAGTAGACATGCAGCTAAAGAAGCAATTGACAGTACCTTACTTCTTACCGCTGCGATGCAAACTGAACTTATCTTAACTGAGATACAGGCTGAGTATTTAGCAGGGTTATATTTAGAAAGTGATTTAATAGCTGGTAAGATACCTGCTTATGTGGGCTTTGATTTTAGTGGTGCATCCCGTGTAGGTATAAACAAACTAACGCGTGATACAATAGGCCACATAGGTAAGTTCAATGAGGAGCTCGCGAACGAGTTAAAGCTAAGGTACGGTACTTTAGTAGACAATAACGAGCTGCTCACTCAATTAGAGAAGCATGGCTGGACAGCACACACAGAAAACCGTATGGTAAAGATGGGCTTTGATAGGGGAACAATCAATCTTGTGAAGCACCAAACAACAACAAACAAGATGTTACAGATATTAGAGCAACAAGGCATACGGGGTAACATACCGCCAAACGAAGTGGCACGGCAGTTAATACCGTACATAAAAGGCATATTTGGCACAGAAGGCGTAACAATAGATAACATAGGGAGTGTCAGGAAAGTACTTATAGTTAACGCAGACGGCAAATACAAATGGGTAAACAAAAAGGTTACACGAGTGTTCCACACAACAGCTAATAACTATGCAGACATAATCGCTCGCAGTACAATAATAGACGCAAACCGTTTAGCTCGTCATCAAACGTTACAACAAAGTGGGTTCGTAAAGGCATACCGTAGTATTGCAGTAATGGACGAACGAACGGGATACCATGATGCTATGATGCACGGTGTAATAGTCAAATGGGGTGAAGGTCCACCATATCATGCAAGGTGCAGGTGCGAATATGAACCGATATGGAAAAAGAGTACAGGGTTAACAAACCGACCTGAATCCTTTTATGATGACAAACGAGATAAGTTCTTTTGGAAACAGCATCAGCTAAAGAAATACAATGCAACGTTACCTAAAGGTAGTAAAATTCCTAACGCTAACTTCCTACCAAGGGATATGCTTAAAGGTATGCCGGGTAAAGAGGGAATGCGTGCGGTAAGAAAGGAGATGTTAGGGTAAACTTAACAAAGCTTTATATACTTCAAATACTTTAATATAAATAGGGGGAACGAGAAAACGAACCAATGTATAGATTGTGGTGTTGAAATAGGTAGACGGAGCATAAGATGCAATCCGTGTGCACACAAAGGTGAACACAATCCAAATTGGCATGGTGGTGACCAGTCGTATAGAAAGGAGAAGGTTAAAGGGAAAGTAATTATTACAGGCGATTGGCATTTATCGTTGAAAGGAGCGTTATATAGCGGAATTATCTACAATTTAGCGTGTAATGAATGGGAAGGCAAACCCGTTCTGTTAATGGGTGACCTCTGTGATTTTGGCGTGGATCGAGGGATGGCGTTTGAAAACGAAAAGAACCCTGGTGACCAAATCAAAGTAGTGAAACAAATTACTGATTTGCTTGACGTCCGAGCATATGTATTAGGTAATCATTGTATGCGTATGGCCAAAGCTGTGGGGCTAAACCCTTACGAATTGTTCCTTGGGGAAGAGCGGAATAGGGTTACGATAGATGGTGTTGATTTTCTTTTATATCACGGGAAAAGTGCTGCGCAGGATATTTGGAGTGAGTTTAGGAAGATGTTAGTATTCAGCGATGCAGATTGTATAGTCATGGGACATAATCACACCCTATCATGGCATAAAATTGAGCGGAATAAAAAAGAAATAACATTTATTCGTTCGGGTTCGTTTGTGGACCACCCGGAATATGCGCAAAGGGGGGGTTACGCCCCAGCAATTTCAGGATACGCTGAATTTGATACAAGAACAAGAACAGTGCAGTTATATAGAGTTTATAAAGATGGGTGTGTTAAAGAATGGTGACATTAAAAAAGGTGGAGTACATTGAAAGACACGGTGCGGTGGCATATGTGGGGCATTTGCAACAATGCCAAAGGTGGGCAGCACAGCACCGCGAAAAGCACAACGCTGCCGCTAAAGCGTGGCGTGAAGCTAACCCCAACGCAGGGAAGGAATGGTACGCAGCAAATCCAGACAAAGTTATGGGATATAATCAAGAGGGAAGTCATAAAGGGGGTAAGCGTTATGCAGTCAAACAAAAATATCAAACAACAGGACTTCAAGGGGAACGTCACCGCGTCAGAACAAAACACGCAAAGATATACTACAACATCAAACAAGCAACACCCAATAATGTGCTTCACCACGAGTGGATACAGGGCACTGCAAAGTATCGCGGCGTAGCGTTAGTGGACAAGGAAGCGCATCAAAATGGTATCATCAAAGTTATAAAGATATTAGAGGGTAAGATAACTCTATTTAGTGAAAAAGAAATAGCAGAACAGGGGATAATATTATGACTAAAGCAAAAGAAACTCTTATATTGATACTGGAAGTATACGCCGCAGGTATAAACGAGTCTGTGGGGGGATATCACGCATCAGTGGACGCAAGTGGAGATGTGCCACAACTGTGCATTCGTTAAAAACCTTTATATAGTCTTGGTACTTATTATTATATATGCCTGCCAACAGCTCCGCGCCGAAGTTAGGGTTGAGTGTATGGGCAGGCTATATTTCATT
>JAGLZA010000370.1 GCA_023131835.1 Caldifarciminota bacterium | reverse complement strand
AAAAATAGTAATATTTTGATAATCTAATAAATAGCTCCAAATCTATAAATCTTGGGAATCTTTCATCAAACATTCCAACCTTGTCAAAACATTCTTTCTTTATTACTGCTGATTGAATGCCTATGTTCATCACGCGATAATCCAATGCATCCTTATATATTATCCCGTCCTCTGGCAGTATTCTTGGTGAATGCCAATATTCTATTCCTCCATCTTCATTTATTCGTTGCATATCTGTATAAACGACACCCACTTCTGGCGGTGCATTATCAAAAGCTTTCATCTGCTTTTCCAATTTCTCTGGCAGCCATTCATCATCACTGTCTTGAAATGCTATATATTCGCCTCTGGCAACCTTAATTCCCGTATTCCTGGCTGCCGCAGCTCCTTTATTTTTCTCGTGTCTAATGTATCTTATTCTTTCATCCTTTAAACTCCTCACAACTTCCCCCGTATTATCCGTAGAAGCATCATCCACCACAATTATTTCAAAATCCTGATAACTCTGCTCCAAAACACTCTGAATAGCCCTACCTATCAAATGTACCCGATTATACGTAGGAATAATTACACTTACTTTTGGTTTTTCGTCCCTCATCTTACCGCTCGAACAATGTAATCACCTTCTTAACCGCTTCCAGAGCAATTGGATTATTCAGCTCTTTCTCCGCATAAGGGAAAATTTCAACCGAAAAATCCAGTGAGAACTTTTTAGACCACTCCGCAAACCTATCCATAAAAGGTTTATCATCTCTTTTGAGTATGATTAAAATATCAGCGTCTCTTCCCGGTACACCGCGCTTCTCTGCTATAGAACCAGATAAAATGATCTTTAGTATGTTCTCGTCTTCTTTACCTATTCCCCTGGCAACTTTATAAATTTCTTCGACCAATTTTTCCTGTTCAAGCCAAAATGCCTTTACAGAATTCAATGATTCTTCCACCACAAACGATTGCATCTTCTACATCCCTCCTCGTGAAATATTAGTGTCTCTTTCTGCTTGATTTATCCAGTCTTTGCTTCTCTCTGACATCTTTTCACCTCTTTTATTTGGATTTATGTTTTACATTTACTTCTTCAATATAAAAAACCTATGATAGGGATGCTTAAATACTTTATATGTTCTCTCGATTTTAATCGAAATGAAAGCGAAAAAATAGGGAAGATACCTTAGTGCAGGCGACTTTGGATTATATCCAAAGAATGACTTCTATGATTTACGGAATTGCAATGCTTGTTGTTACGATTGGCATTCCAGCGGTGATGATAAAGTATGTTGCTGAATTTATACCTAAAGGCTTTATATGATTTAAGTATAATTTAACTTAATGTGGTAGTAATAATGAAAACAAGCATTGTAGAGAAACAGGTTGACGCCCTCATAAGAGGGGGATATTATCCAAATAGAGAGAAATTCGTTGAAGACGCAATACTAGCTTTTTTTGAGCTTCGAAAGGAGATGAAAATCGCAGCGGTTATCGAGTTATACAAAAAGGAAGAAGTATCAATTTCAAAAGCTGCTGAACTTGCAGGATTAAATATAGAAGAGATGAAGAAGGTTTTAGCAGATAAAGGAGTGGAAATAAAAAGAGGCTTCACGAAAAACAGAAAGACTGCGGCAAGGGAACTTTCGGGGATAATGCGATGACTGTCGTTGATACTTGTGTCCTGAGTTCTTTAGCAAAGATAGAAAGATTGGATTTGCTTCACAAGTCTTTTGAAAATATCTTTATTAAAGATTAGAGATTCTTATGAATTTTCAGAGGCTGATAAAGAGGAGTTGTTCTCCTACTTTGAATAAAGAGTTGAGTATGGATTAATTAATATGCAACCATCGAAAAAATTTGCATTTGACGTCTCCAGAATATTCGATATACATCCAATTGCTGGCGCAATAATAGGCTTGCCAAATGACATCGCCAGTATCACTGCACCCGTGTTGCTTCATTCCTTTTTAGTTTACGTAGAACGAAGAACCTATGATAAGGATACTCAAATACTCTCTATGTTTTCTCAACTTTAAATCCTGCTCTTTGGATGTCCTTAATGATTTTGCTTAGCGGATAACCGCTTTTCCTATCTCCCAGTAATGCTCGCCATCGAATTTGTGGTTGGATTTTTAACTCCCAAACTTTTCCTCACCTTTTCCTCTTTAAACATTCTTGATAAACATCATAAGTTCTCTTGGCAATGTCATCCCATTGAAGCTGCTTTGCTAACTCAAAATTATGCTCACCCATTTTTTTAAGGTCAGCATTAAAAACTTGTCTCATCGCTTTGACTAAACCATCTTTTTCAGAAGAATTGTATAGAAAACCGCCTTCACTATCTAAACCATCCGGTATACAGCCAATAGATGGAGCGATAACAGGCTTGCTGAAGGACATTGCCAATATAACAGCACCTGGCATTTGAGAGGGTGAAAAAAATGCCGGGTTGCATGTATATACTACTACATCTGTTGCATTCATATATATTTGAATTTCATTGTCCGGGATAAAATTAAATATTGTTTTAATGTTCTTATTTTCACATTTTTTCTTAATATCTTCGGCAATTTCATCATTAAGGAGCGCTCCTACTATCAATAGCTTTGCTTGCGAGTAGTTCAACTTCTTAAATGCATCAATAAGTTCAGGGATCCCTTTGTAAGGTCTTATTAAGCCAAGGCATAAGAATACTGTGTCCTCGTTACTTAGTTGTAATTGCTTTCTGGCTTGTGTTTTACTCACTATGTTCTCATAACAAGGAATATAATTTCCATGGGGAATAATTTCAATTAAGGAATCTCTCGTCACTTCGTATGCATCCATGACCACGTTTTTTGCAGATGGGCAATGAACAATGAGTTTATCGCATAACCTCGCTATAAGTTTGCTGAAAAACAACTCTAGGTCCCCTTGTTTTTTCTCAAGGTTGACAATATTATGTACAGTCCAAACGATTTTGATTCCAAAAAGCTTCAATATTAGCAACTCACCAATGAAACTGCTGGACTTTAGAATCGTTTTCGCTCTACTGTTTGCTAAGAGAAACGGATGTGGCCAATGAATGTGTAAAATATCTATTTTATGCTTTTTAAGCAATGTTAAAACGTAAAGCATGCTAAAATTTGAACTAAAAAAAACATCAACACCTTCTTTTTCCAGCGAATCGGCTAAAGCTTTCTGATATGGATTTGCCTTGCTATAGTCAGGGATAAAGATTACTTTCATCTTTCACCTTACCCATCGTCTAATAAATCTCAAGCGGTCTCTCAGAGAAGTTCTTACCTGTTTAATTAAACATCTCGAATATTTTCTGATACCCAGATATCTGAATCTAAAATATTTGTCTTTAATACCACGGGCTGGGAAGTAATATTCAGCCCTTATTCGGCAGTCATTAAAATCTTTATTCATATTCTCATAAACGACACCATTATTGGTGTGATATACTCCTCCTTGACGAGCGAAGGACATCACGTTATTCGCCTCCAATTGATGATAGCCCAATTCCAGGAGGTTTGATACCCCGTCCACTGTTCCTTCCATTTCTCCGGGGTATAACCCCGGCTCAAGTAGAATTTGTAGATTGTCTTCTTGTAGGATGTTTCCGAAAATGCATCGGTATTTCGAGTATAAAGGAAAGTAATCCGAATCATATCCTACGTTGCCTACATTATCTACTACTATGAAGTCCATCCCAGAATAGCTTAGTTTATTTAAGAGAGGATAGTTATTTAGCATATACTTAATAGTCGCATCATCACAATACTTGGCTACGAATTGTCTTTCTTCCTCTGTATAAGCATCGGGATAACACTTATTTTTATACTCGCCCATAAATCTTCTCACATGTACTACAAAATTATGCTTATTGAATATCTCAAAATCTTTTTCAAATCTTTTAAGAAAAGGCGGATACATAACATACACTATGGGCACTTCTATGCCATGCTCTCTTAAGAAGAGAATTTTCTGCAAGAAATCCTCGATGGTAATACTAAGGGGATGAAAAGATGCGTTAATATTCAATCTACCCTCTCTTGCCAGGCGAGTATTTACCAACCACTTCAATTCATCCCAAACAGAAACATTGCTTGTCATTCGGAGCGACCAATTGGGCTCTGAGCCAATCATATCAACTACATCGTGGAAAGCCGCACCTATTATAGGTTCTCCAAAAGCAAGATAAAAAATCAATCGCTGATTTCCAAAGCAATTCTTAAAAGCCTTGTGCCATTGTTCCAGAGTTCCAAAGAAATAATCTTTGCTCGTCGGCGCCCACGAGTAATAGCAGTAGGGACAACGATAATTACACTTTGCCTCATGACCGTTATATTGCCATAATATAAGTATATGCTCCCGGGGCACGATGCGCAAGAGTGCCTTACAATAAATCGCATAGCCCTTACGATTGGGATGTATCTCATCTCTAAGGCCTCGTTGAGCCGGCTTGATTTCTCTTTTCCATAAAGAATTAACGTCAGCAATTTTTAGCCTCTTTTCTCGGGCTACGTTTCTGATGATACAATTGTATTCATCAACGATTTTATTACTTCTCTTCAATATGCCCTGGCAACTATGATTTATAGTTGTTAATATAACCCTAGCATTGACTTCTTCAAATTTGTCTACCATATAAAGAAGGTTGCGTTCAAATTCTTTCTCTGAAATCCCTTTTCTCCAGTCATTCATGCCAAATCCAATTACTACTACTTGGGGAGATTCACCTAATAGCGAAGCAATTCGTTTTAATCCATCTCTTGATGTTTCTCCAACCACTCCAGCATTTATTGTTTCAATTTCTTTATCAGGATATTCCTCTTTGAGGAGTTTTTCAAAGATAGGGGCATACTCTTTAGTTATTGAATCTCCAAAGAATATTATCTTACAAGGATTTTCCATATCTATACCCCCTTCTTGTGTTTCTTCGCTATCAATAAACTCCCTACAAGCGAGAAATCTGAGAAATCCGGTGAAGAAATAATATGTTTGTTAACTGCTTTAATAACACCCGGAAAGTTTTCAGAATAATCATGGAAACAAATTATGCCATCCTCTCTTAATAGATTCACTAATGAAAAAATATCTTGCGTAACTCCTTCATAAGTATGGTCGCCATCGATAAAAATCATTCTAAATTTACTGTCAGTTGTGACTGATTGTGCAAATTCAGAGGATGTCCCCCTGTAAGGGATAACCATGTCTCCCAAACCCACTTTTTTAATTATTTCTTTAAACAATTCAAGCATATTTTGATAACCGCCTTCTTTGTAAATAAATGATGAACGTTCATTATATACTTCTTTAGTAAGATAATAATTTGAGCCATGAATATGGTAATACCCATCGCTCCCTAAATACCAATCATCTACACCAGGAAACATATCAATTGCATATACTCCTTTTTTAGAAGCAATTTTGGACCCTAATGCAAGGTATGAAGTGGATCTTCCCAAATAACTCCCCACTTCAATTACTGGTTCTATACCCGGAGCATAAGCTGATAAACCTAACAAAGCCCGACCAACAATAGGGTCTAAAGCACCAGGTATTTTTTCAAGGCAGTCTACGCTTTTATCTAAGTCGTATATATTTTCAGTCAAATCTGCTGTAAAGGAAATGGGGAGAATCTTTTTTGCCAAATAATCTTTAGCACTCATCGTTTTTCTACCCCCTACTTTAAATTTTGATTTAAAAACATCTACAACAAAACTACTTATCTTCATTTCTTAGCTCCTGTATATTTTTAATCCTTCTCTATTTAAATAACTTTGCTTTTCCATCTCTGAAAAACATCTCCCATATATTTAGAATACTTTTGTTATTAAAGTTAATGTTTCTCCTCGCATAACTTTCCTTTAATCGCAAATTAGACCTTGTAAAGGAGGAAATACTTTCTATGCTCTTACTTGAAAGCTTCCAGTTCTGTAACTTCGACATATGGCTCCTTCCGTAATAAAGCCTATCCTGCTTTCTTTTCCTTCATTATTCCTGCGAGCTTCCTCTATATAGATGGCTTACCAGGTTTTTTGATCCACGATTTGGACCTGTTTATAACTATAACCTCTCCTTCTCGACATTCATCTCTTCGCACCTTTATCGGCACATGGTTACGCGTCGTTAAGTTTGGCGGCCTCTACTCATTTTGGCGATCCTCTACTCTATGTTACGGGATCATGAAAAAGACGAGGCTCCTATTGCCTTATTTTCTTCTTTGTAATATTCCCTCTTTGTTAGCACCCAATAGACCGACTCCGCCATGTGACGGGCTGTTGCAACGATTGCCACCTTTTCTCCCCTTCTTGCTTTTAGCTTGCGGTAGATTCGCTGGAAGCGATTTGGCTTAGAAGAATGAACTGCCGCTCTCGTACTCTGAATTAACGCCCATCGGAGAAATCCGTTGCTGTGCTTGTTTATGTGTCCGTACCTTGTATAATCCCCGGATTGCTCGACCTTTGGTGCCAATCCCGCGTAGCAGACAAAACTTTTCGGTTTGCCGAATCCAAATCTCCCTATTTCTCCTATCTCGCTCAGGATAAGTAATGCATTGTGGAACCCTATGCCGACTATGCTCATTAACCACCGTGCCTCTTCGGTTACGTCCGCTTTCTCTCGCAGGATTGTCTCTACCCGCTTAATCGCCACATTTAGAACTCCCAGCACTTCCAGATAATTGTCCAACGCTGTCCTCCTGGATTGTCGCAGTTTCACTTCTCGCAAAAACTCCATCCCCTTCCTTCCAAATATGTCACTGACCTTCGGTGGCTGGACTCCCTCAATCGTCAACAGCGCATGCACTCGATTTTTTATCGAAGTTCTTAAACGAACAAGGCTGGCTCTATGCCGCACTAACGTTCTGAGATCCCTTATCTCTTTCCCTGGAACATAGCTCTCCGGCAAGTAATCCATCCTCAACAATTGCGCTAACACCCCAGCATCCACATTATCTGTCTTCACATGCTTCTTCGCAAACGCCTTGATATAGACCGGATGTGCCAAATGCACCTCTATCCCCCTTTCATCCAGGTACTCATACACAAAAATACCCGATGTCGACGCCTCGATCGCTACTTTTGCACCTTCAGGCAGCTCGCTCGCAAATTCGTTCAAACCTTCGCATGTCGTTGGAAATCTGCCTTTCTCCACTTCTGTTCCCTGACCATCTACCATCGTATAGTTGCTATTCTTTTTATGTACATCAGACCCTACATACATATTGCACCTCCTTCTTTCCTTATTTACAGGAGGTGTTTTTCATGTAGTCATTTTATATATCTCCTGCAAGTTCAACCATTTCCACTATGCTTTTCTTAGCAACCATTTGTAGTTTAGAAACCCCCGAGAGTATTTTTTTCGAGTTCGTATCATAATTTTTAAATATACTTTCGATAAGACTTATTAACTTTTCACCTGTTATAGTTTCTAAATTGAGTGAATACTCACTTTGACTAATACTATCCAGGTATACTTCAACTTTTGGCATATATGCAAGTCCAATTACAGGAACACCAACTGATGTCCCCAGAATCAACGAATGTAACCTCATGCCGATGACTAAAGAACTTTGCTTTGCCATTTCAATAAATTCATCTACCCCGGGTGCGCGTGAATGAATGTGTGTTCTATCTTTATGGTTCATATATGATACGACCTGTTTTGCTACAATTCTATCATCATCATAAGATGTAGTTCTAAACGGTATAAAATCGATCTCCGCCATATAATGTTCTGCAAGAAAATCCAAAGCTACACCTAAAGACCGTATAAAATTGTCATTAATCTCTGGCTTCTCAATATAGAATCCCTTGTCAAACCAATGGCGAACACAAATAATCACCTTCGGCGGCATCGAAATATCATTTATTTCGCTTGCGCTAATGTTAGCCAACAATACAGCAGGGTCAGTTACTACCTTCACTTCATTTGTAACGCCAATATCAATCAAAATGTCTTTTGAATTGCGGTCTCTTACAGTTATCAAATCAACCCCCTCTAAAGCATCTCTAATTAATTTCCTTGAATCATCGTAGCGAATGTTTACAACACCGATGGCGCAAAGTGCGGTTTTTACATTCAATCTTTTAGCAAGTCGGAGTAATCTTAGCCATTCTTCTAAACTTGAAGAATCACTACCATAATCCTTCAAGAGATCTCCTCCCCCCAAAATAAACAGATTGCTGGTTTTTAGCTCCCAGATTCTGCGTAATAAGCTACTTCTTCCTTGTGAACGAACACTCCTTACCCCGTGCGTTGCGGATACCTGTTTCGGATTGCTGGAAAATACGATCACTTCTATGCCGGGAAATTTGCTAAATTCCTG
>JAGLZA010000037.1 GCA_023131835.1 Caldifarciminota bacterium | reverse complement strand
GTCCGGAACCAAAATGTGTAATAAGAAATCCAATCTCTGGAAATAGCAAATTTACAGAGCCTCATCCCCCCTAATTACACATTTCAGTCCGTAACCAAAATGTATAATAAGGAATCCAATCTTGCAAAATTTTAGGATTTTCATATATTTAAGGACGATGCATTATAATATGAAACTAAGGAATATATAAGGTCTTAGTAACAATGGAGAGCGGGCAAAATAATTACGCCTTTATCGATAGTCAAAATCTTAATCTATCGATACGTGACCAGGGTTGGATTTTAGATTTCAAGAAATTTAGAATATACCTAAAGGATAAATATAATATAACCAAAGCCTTTTTATTTATTGGTTATGTTAATGAGAATCAGGACCTGTATACAAGTTTACAGGAATTTGGATATATCTTAGTCTTTAAACCGACTCTAAGGTTACCAGATGGCAGAGTGAAAGGAAATGTGGATGCAGAATTAGTTCTGCAAGCAATGATTGAATTTGAAAATTATGACAGGGCTTTAATTGTTACAGGAGATGGTGCTTTTCACTGCCTTGTGAAATATCTCATAAAGAAGGATAAATTGTTAAAGTTAATGATACCAAATCGTCAGAAATATTCTTCCCTTTTTAGAAAAATGATGTTTCATATTGTATTTATGAATGACCTTAGAGGGAAATTGGCTTATGTGGAAAAATAAAAAAGAGAGGCATTAACTAGGGACTTACCCCTTTGTATAACCTCTCATCGTGATTCTATATTAAGTTTAGTTAATAAAATTGGTTTGTCAAGGGGTGATCCTGAAAAAATAAATAAAATTTAAGGGGGTTTTTAGTTTAAATGAAGTTTATGGGGTCAGTCTTCCACCTTCTCAAAACTGGTTTCTTAAGGCTAACATCTTAAGTTCAGTGCCCTCTGTGGAATAGTGAAAGGATTCCACCCCAGTATAATAGCGTTGCATTACACGGGGCAGGTCCCGATGTAATAGTAGATATTACATAGGGCGGGTGGGGCAAACAATCAGGACAATTTTTTAGATATTTTGTGAGTTCAGAGTTCTGAGTTTATTAAAATAGGTAATTGAAATGATGATTTATGGGGTGTAGGGGAGAGGAGGGATAGAAAGTCCGAAGTCCAATATCCGAGGTCGAGAATCATTAGTCAGCAATCGAGAGTCAAGAGTCGAAGATCTTTTAGGTAGTAGGTAGTGCAGGAAGATTTGCGGTTAAATTCTCTAATATTCCTGAGTTCTTTGGCTTGTATTCTTGGTCCTTCTGGAGCTGGGTACCAAACCAATTAGAATTTATACATTAAGTTAATTATTATTCCGGTTTCCATATTTCCCTTATCTGTTTTTGTGATATCACTTAATAGAATACCCAAATCAGCTGTAAAATGATTCCCAAGATCTGCTCTACTACCCATCATTAATGCAGGGGTTTCGATTATTCCGATATCCCAATGAAGAAATTCGATTATGACTTTTTCCTTTCCTCTACCGAATATTAAACCGGCGTTATATCCGCTCGAATATTCCCCTTCTATTTTATTTATCCCTCCCCCAATTGTCAGGACGAGAACATCGGAAGCGCAGGAAAAAGAGATATAAGGCATACCAAAATAGGGAGAAATTGTGTCAGATTCTTCAGTAGATGTCATGACAAATCCGAAATGTCCTCCTGCGGTTAAATAATAATCAAAATTTTTACCTTTTCTATGGATGAGGTTAATCTTGGGCTCGATTGATGAGAAAAGGAAAAGGATTGAAAAATTACCGAGGTTAAATGAAACATCCACCTTCTTACTGAAACTGTAAGTCCATGAGAGATTGTGAATGTATATCGTGAAGTTATCTATACCTACATATGACCTCTTTTCAGGGAGAGTTAAAGCTGTCTCGGAGAATAAATGGCGGGTTCTATTAATGCCTGAATAGAGGCTTGTTTTATGTTGTATACTTCCTTCTATTGATAATAAAAATAATATGATATTAAGCACCATAATAAAATTTATTTATTTATACATTATTGTCAAGGGCTTACGGATGTGTAAATGGAGACGGTGCTAATTTGTTCTTGCCAAGGGATTTTGGGTTTATTAAGTTCGTAGAGTTCATTGGGTTCCTTGGATTTATTGAGTTTGCTTGTAGTGAATTTGTGAATTAGTAAATTAGTAAATTCGTGAGATGTCAGATCTTCCGGGGGTGGGGGAGACTTGAATCGTTTAAAAAGGTTGGTGTGTAGATGCGTTAGTGCGTTTGGGCGAGAAAACCTCGCCCCTACAAAGAAAATTCTCTTTGCGGGCTTTACATTACTTTGCGCTCTTTGCGAGAAATTTTATGGGTCTCTACGGGGACAGTTAGTTAAATGGTTTATTAGTTGATTGGACAATTGAGTTAGGATTTAGGGATTTGGATTTTGGATTTAGGGCCAACCCGATCCTCACCAAGGAAGAGGGCAAGACATGTCTTGCCCCTACGTGGGAAAAGCGAAGATGCCATACTGTGGGGTCGGTGCTTGACTTTTGACACCTTCTAACTTTACCTTTTTACATCTAAACCCCCCGCTAATTCACAGAGCCTCACCCCCTTATTACACATTTCAGTCCGTAACCAAAATGTATAATAAGGAATCCAATCTCGACACTTGACAAGTCGAAAGGGGATGAAGAAATAGAGGGAGGGGAGTTGACCCTGTTGAAATAGACAGACATTCATTTCACGAGGTAAACTTTTTGATAGTATGATAGGGTTCGTTTGACCTCACAGAAAATGGCTTAATTTTACCTATTATGTTTTATTTATACTGGATATTTTCCTTAGTCTTATTTGCCCCGGAGAAACAACAATTATGTTTCCTTCTATATCACTGGCAGTAATTTTTTCCAAAAATTCTTCCATTAAATTTACAATCCGCTTGGCTGTAAAAAAATGGCACCCTTAAAAGTATTAACCCCAAAGGAAATCTACTACTCGGATATAGAGGAAAATCAAGGTCGCGTGTAATAATTACCATTTTATTCCTTTGAGCAATCTCCCAAATTTCTTCGTCCTTCATACCTTTGTATTATTCCCTGACCGAGACAACACTAAACCCCTTCTTTTTAAAGAGAAACTTCAATGAAATCGGAAGATTTTCATCCAGTAGAAATTTCATAGACTTTTTCCTGGGAGAGGACTTCAGCTGCATAGGTAAAGGCTGCTTTTATATCCTCCTCTGTAATACCGTATTCCTTTTTTATCTCCTCATTAGGCATTCCTCCAGCAAAAGAGCCAATGATAATCTCGACAGGAACTCTTGTTCCTTTAATTACGGGCTTCCCACCCATTACTTTAGGATCAATTATTATCCTATCTCTTGCTTCCATATATACCCCCTTTACATCTATATTACCTCAATTGTTATTTATTGTCAAGTATAATCAACTGTGCTGTCATATCATGTAAGTATACGCTCGGAGTATCTGGGGTCAAATCTCAACACTTGACAATTTCCAAAGATACCAATCTCTTGTGTATTTGGGGTCAAATTTCAGCATTTGACAAATGCTGCAAAAGAAACAAATGGCATCGCCCTTTCTAAGAAACGGAGAATGGGGGAAACGGAGAAAAAGCGTAGGGCGTTTTTTTAATTGCTAATTGCAAATTTGAGATGCAAATTTAATCCCCCACACCTTGTTTTGCTTCTGGCTTGGACCATGCCTGAGGTTTCTGTAGACATCACAATAAATGTATTCGGTTGTATCCATACATCTGCTGAACCAGGTGAGGGGTACTCAATTTTATAGCTAAATCTAAGATTTGTGTAAAATTGGTATTGACACGGAGCGAATTGTGTATAGACTTTATCTTGGAGAAGGTATGATTGCCGTGGGTGCGAAAGCATCTTAGAGTTGTATACTTTTTTGTTTAAGAACGAGAGGGGGGATATGGAAGCAGAGATTGCAGTACTGTTTTTCATTATTATGGTGAACCATAAAAGGAATAACCATGTCAAATAATGCTCGATCACTTCAAAAAATTCAAGAAGAAACTAAAAATGATACCGAAAACCTTCCCAATCCCGACGTCCTCACCCGCGACATCGTCGAAAACCTCGAATCCGCATTGGAGCATTTTAGAAAGATTTATGTGGATTTAGAAAAGAAATAAAAGGAGGATAAATGAAATTTAACATAAAGGTAATAGAATGTTTTGCCAAGGTTGTTTTTGTTTTATTCATTTGTAGCCCTATCTTCACACCTCTCTTTGGCCAATGGGAATCTGATGTTCGGCTCACGAACAACGACAGCCTCTCCTACACCTCTGAAAATAACGCCTGGTGTGTCGCTACAACCGGAGATACGGTGCACGTAGTATGGTATGATGCACGGGATGGACTCCGGCAGATTTATTATAAACGCTCTACAAATGGCGGAACAAACTGGGGATCTGATGTCCATCTTGTAAATAGCAGTGCCTGGGGAATCTTTCCATCAGTTGCAGTTTTTAATTCTAATATTCATGTGGTATGGAATGAACAGCGAGATGGCAACGAGGAAATTTATTACAAGCGTTCCACAGATAACGGAACATCATGGGGCGCCGATACCCGGCTCACAAGTGATTCTGCTTACTCATCCTTTCCCTCGGCTGCTGTTTCTGATTCCTTTGTGCACATAGTATGGGTTGACTATCGGGATGGCAATCATGAGATTTACTACAAACGCTCCACTGATAACGGGACAACCTGGGGAGCAGATGTCCATTTCTCAAATGACCCTAATATGTCATGGTATCCATCGGTTGCGGTCTCTGGCTCCAATGTCCATGTGGTATGGCAGGACTATCGGGATAACAATTATGAGATTTACTATAAACGCTCCACAGATAACGGAACATCATGGGGCCTCGAAACTCGGCTCACATATTCTGACCCCTGGTGGTCGTGGATGCCTTCAGTTGCGGTTTCCGGGTCCTATGTCCATGTGGTCTGGTGGGATTCTTTAGCTGGAAACTGGGAAATTTACTACAAGCGTTCCACAGATAACGGAACATCATGGGGCGCCGATACCCGGCTCACAAATACACCACTTAGCTCAGAGTATCCTTCGGTAGCGGCTTCAGGGACCAATGTTCATGTAACATGGATGGATTCAGTGGGTGCCAATAACTACGAGGTCTACTACAAACGCTCCACTGACAGCGGAACATCCTGGGAAGCGGATGTCCAACTCACAAATGAACCTTCCCTCTCAATATATCCATCGGTTGCGGTTTCAGGTTCTAAAGTCCATGTGGTATGGTCTGACGAACGGGATGGTAACTACGAAATTTATTACAAACGCAACCCGACAGGAAATACTGGAATCGAGGAGAATACTATCCGCTCTATTGAATGTTATTGTGGTGCGACGATTATCTGTGGTCATTTACAACTACCAGAAGGCAAAAACTGCAAAATTTTTGACATCACAGGACAAGTTGTAATGCCGGCTAGGATGAAACCAGGTATATACTTTGTTGAAATAGATAATAAAATTGTTCAAAAGGTAGTGAAAATAAGGTAATTATCTCCGTAATATTTAATTTAATCACTGCAATCGATTTGCGAAGCAAAGGAGAGTAGTTAAGGTTAGGTAGGATATACGATAAAGATAAGACCTATTGTTCTGCATTTTATGGGGTCAGTCTTCCACCTTCTCAAAACTGGTTTCTTAAGACTAACGTCTTAATCTCGGTGCCCTCTGGAATCTATGGGGTTAGTGCTTGACAGTGTGACAATAAGAGTCATTAACCTTGGGTCACGAGTCGTTAGTCTTCAGTTATTAGTTACCAGAATAAATCTGCGTTCATCTGCGGTTTCATTTTTCAAAAATTATAAA
>JAGLZA010000369.1 GCA_023131835.1 Caldifarciminota bacterium | reverse complement strand
CCATTCGCACCTCTCAAGCTGGTCGATGCAATACAAATAATTAATAGTTGTTTTGGGGGCCACTACGATGAAAGTATTTCTAAGTTGGTCAGGCACAAGAGGTAAAAAGCTGGCGGAAGCGCTTCGAGATTGGTTGCCTATGTTACTTCAGTACGTAGAGCCTTGGCTCTCAGAAACGGATATCGAAGCTGGGAAAAGATGGTCAATTGAAATTGCAAGAAATCTTGAAGAATCAAGTTTTGGAATTATCTGCTTAACAAAGGAGAGCTTAGAGGCACCCTGGATTCTCTTTGAGGCTGGTGCTATTGCCAAGACACTTTCTTCAGGCCTTGTATGTCCGTATCTTTTGGATGTTGAATTATCGGACATTCGTGGTCCTCTCGCCCAGTTTCAGGTAAAAAAAGCTGAACGTACTTCTACTCTTCAATTGGTGCAGAGCATAAATAAACAATCAGAGAGGCCATTAGACCAGCAGTTGATTAACAAGCTTTTTGATGAACTTTGGGAATATTTAGAAGCTCAGATAAAAAATATTCCTCAAGGAAATGAACCCGTTCAAGCACAACGCCCCACCAAGGAAATCCTTGAGGAACTGATTCCAGTGGTCCGCACAATAGAGAGACGCTTGGACAACTTAGATTACATAATTTCAAATAAAATACAGCATCATATGCATAACTTGATAAACTCAAAACTTCCTTATATGGCAGAAAAGCCACCTCACATTTTCATAGAAACAACTGGTTCACGAGTTCCAACAAGGGATGGAGGACTATTACCAAAAGGGAAGATATTGAAAATTCCTGTTGGAAAAAGTTCAATTATAGAAGAAATCGCCTATAAGGGAAATATACCGGTGGACAGTTTTGGAAGCAAGTGGTTCATCTTAGACCCTATTACTCAGAAAAGATTATCTAAAGATGAATGCTCGGATATTTTAGAATATTTCGGACAAAAATGGAGAAACCTTGAAATTGTAGGTTTATCTCCAGAGTAGTGCCTATTCCGCATAACCCACTTGTATTGAGAGGATGGCATAACACATATGAGCGACGGCAAAAAGCCGCCGCGCCTTATCGGCAGTTGTGCATGTAAAATATAAGGAGGAAACAGTATGCCTACACTCAAAACTTATGATCTTTTTATCAGCCACGCATGGTTTTACAGCAAAGGGTACGATCGTGTTGTGGAACTTCTTAAAGATGCCTCAAATTTTAGTTGGAGGAACTACTCCGTCCCAGAGCATGATCCAGTAGTTGACCCAAACACAGACGTCGGTCGTCGCAAATTAACATCCGAACTTGATGACCAGATTCGTCCTGTTAATTGCTTTCTTGTTATTGCAGGGATGTACGCTACTTACAAATACTGGATACAAAAGGAAGTTGAGATCGCACAGTCTTATGATAAGCCTATTATAGGACTTATTCCTTGGGGCCAGGAGAAGACGCCAGCTTACATTCAAGAGGCTTCAGATGAAATGGTAAATTGGAATACCAACTCAATAGTGTCTGCTATAAGGACTTATTCTATATAGGTACAGATAATGATCACAGACAGAAAGCTACCCGGGTTGTATCAGGCTGCTGACAAGGCTTCGCTGGATGCACAGAGAATCTATTTTTGGGGCCTTATGCTTTACCTTTTGCTTTTGATAATTGCTGCTGCAATATCATTTACTTTCAGCTACACTTCTGGTGGCGCGTTGACATCCACCATTCTTTTCCTAATTACTCTTGCAATATTGATCGCACTTCGAGTTAAGCGGCCGGATAATATCTGGTACAACGGGCGTGCAGTCGCAGAATCTGTCAAAACTCGAACATGGCGGTGGATGATGAGGGCCGAGCCATACGAAGATTGTGAGAATATTGAAATTGTCTCCAAGCAATTTATCAATGATCTCAAAGCAATTCTTGACCAAAACCTAAGGCTTGCGAAGGAACTGCCTAGTGACGCATACATTAGTGCCCCAATAAGCAATATAATGAGAGAAGTTAGATTAAAGCCTGTTGAAGATCGGCTCGAAATTTATAAAACAGACCGTGTTAAGAATCAGGCGGATTGGTATTCAAGAAAATCCGTCTTTAACAGAAAAAGGTCGAAATTATGGTTCTGGGCATCGGTCGCACTTCATGCAACCGCCATTTTTATGTTGCTCTATCGGATTAAAGATCCCTCATTGTCTCTTCCAGTTGGAGTTATTGCAACTGCTGCAAGTGCTGTATTGACCTGGCTACAAGCCAAAAAACACAATGAATTGGCATCATCGTATTCTCTAGCAGCACATGAAATCGTTCTAATCAGAGGTGAGGCATTATCAACAAAAGACGAAAAAAGTCTCTCTGATTTTGTGGTTAACACCGAAGCTGCCTTTTCAAGAGAACACACACAGTGGACAGCTCGAAAAAATGAGTAATTATGCACAACCAGCGGCTGCACTTGACAGCAGAAGCCGAAGCGTTCGGTGGTAACAGCAGCAATTATTACCTAAATCCTGTGCCAGTAGAAAGAATAGGCATATAAATCTAATGAAAAAAATAGACCTTCAAACAAAAAAGACGGAATT
>JAGLZA010000368.1 GCA_023131835.1 Caldifarciminota bacterium | reverse complement strand
AAAGTAAAACAAGATTCAATGATTTTAAAAGGGCGAGTCAGAGACTCGCCCTTTTGATTTAGATGTTGGGTTCGTTGAGTTCATAGCGTTGGTGCGTAGATGCGTTGGAGCGTTGAAAGCCCATGTTTATGGGGTCAGTCTTCCACCTTCTCAAAAACTATATCGTCTTTCTTACCTTCATTATCCTTAAGATTCTCTCCTACGCTGTAAATCATGTAGACTTTTTTCGTTAATTTGTAAACAAGTTTTTTCCCGGTAAACGGATCTATGCGTATGTCTTCAAAACTCTCCGGATATTTCCCGTTTTTTCTCTTTATATTCTCTATCTCCACTGCTGATTTAAGAATCCTTACCTTCGCTAAAAACGAAACTTCCCTCGATATAACCTTAGGAAAGTTGGGAATAAACATTGAAACAACTCCGTAAGGGATTGGATTTTTATCCATCTCATGACATATATCCTTTAATTCTTTTTGTCCTTCCTCATAGAAGTAATATGCAAGATAATCCTGCCAGGATTCAAATGTTTCAGGGACAAAGACATTTATAAAATTGAGCATAGTTCCGTAATTAAGGTAGGCAAAGGGTCTAATATCACACAGGATGAGTACCATTCTTGGCATACCTTTAAGTTTAGGAGACAGATACCAGGGGATCAATTTGATTTTTTGTCGCAGGGGAGTTCCTTTAGAAAATTTCTCTATGTATTTCCAAATAAAGTGAAGTTCATAATTGAGGGAGGGAATCTTTTTTATTTTATCCTTAATAATCTCAGGTCTTGATGGAAGAAGAGGATCACTTCTTTCAATATCTTCGTAAATCTTGTCCATCACAGGGATTATTTCATCTCTAAGTGCCCATCCTTCCTTGATTCCTCCTTCAAATGCATAATTTAGAGTGTTTCCCAGAACAGTAGCAACCATACTGTTTATCATATATGGTTCGGAACTTATAAGATTTCTAAGGTGCCATACTTTCAAGAGTTTTTTTGATGCCCTTCTGTAATTTTTTCTTTTTACCTCAAGTTTTGCGTCTATTATTCCAGCCTTTCCAGTATTTAGGAGATTCATCATATCAGGAATAGGTATTGTTGCCAGTGATTCAGCATAATCTCCGGGCCAAACATACTGGAAGTAATCATACTTTGAGAAACTATCAAGAAGAGCTGTATACGGAGAAATAATATTATCAATATTCTCTATAGTATCAGGCAGAGGGTTAAGAAAATCAAGAAATTTCATGAGTTTGTATACTTTATCCCTATTTTCTTTGGGTATCTTTTTGTAGAACTTTAAAAGGTGAGAAGAGTTTTCTTCCTCCGGTACCTGGTAGATATCCCTAACATTTGCAATTCCAAGGTTTTGCTCAACTTTCTCTTTGAGATCATTATATTTCGTCATTACAGTTGCGTAAGTGGAAATATCAAAGATAAATACAATGAACCAGGGTATCACCAAAAAGTATAACCAGAAATATCCGTTTGTCCATAATCCTCTGGTTCTGACATAGATAAGGGATAATATGAGTCCAACAAAGATAATACCTGAGGTGATGCTAAAAAACAGGAAACCCATCCCATCTGATGGTGATATCATCGAAATTATCACAACCAATAAGACTGCTAAGGAAAATGCAGGTATCACTGCTAAAAAATGAATGAGAATAAGCAGAATGACCTTTCCTAATTTCTTCAAAAAATGTTTAATAAACTCCATCATTGCCAATTCTAATGGCAAAATGCTTGTTTGTCAAGTGTTTATGGGGTCAGTCGTCCACCTTCTCAAACTGGATTCTTAAGGCTAACGTCTTAAGCTTGCTGCCCTCTGTTTATGGGGTCAGTGTTCTATAGGGTCGGTGCTTGACATTTTGACATTTTTCTTTCTAAAAAGTTAGGAAGTAGGGGAGAGTTATCCTAGTTACCCATTTTCGTCCGTAACAAAAATGGGTAATTAGCAAATGACTGGGGAATTGACTGTACTACCAAGAGCCAATAAAATCGAGATGTTAATAAATCTTCCACAAATCCTTGCTTTTATAATTAATTTTATTATTTTCATATTATGCAAGCAGAGGATAAACCTGCCCTTATAGCCATTGTTCCCAGAAAATAGGGGGACGGGGGTTGACTTTGTGACAGTAGGACTCGTTAGGTTGAAAAGAAGTCCAATGTCCAACGTCGAGAGTCAGCAGTCCAGAATCAATGGGTATTAAGTTGATTAATAACCCCCAAAATCCCCTTCAAATTAATTACCAGCAGATAATCCCACCTTTTTTACATCTAAACCCTCCGCTAATTTACAGAGCCTCACCCCCCTAATTACACATTTCAGTCCGGAACCAAAATGTGTAATTAGGAATTCGATCTCGGCACTTGACAAGTCGAAAGGGAACGGGAATTGATATCATGACATCTTTAGCAAATAGTCTTGACTATTCCTTTTTCATTGGTTACAATAAAATATATATTAAATGGAGGATGTGTAAATGCCTATAATAATATCAAAAAATGGGAAAGGAGCGGGACGTACTCTATGGGGTCGGTGCTAATTTATGGCATTATTAGATTGTAAATAGATAATTGAAATGATAATTTATCGAAAGAAAACAAGCGAAATACGGAAGGAGACCGACGAAATGCACCTTGAAGTTGAGAAGATAAAAGAAGGGGTTATGACAAATGAGGTATTGCTGGTTCAATGAATTTTACAGAAAAAAAGGGACTTGACCTACTAAAGAAGCATTAAATCAATATGGACATCTACACATCGTGATATTTGACAAATTTTTAGAAAACCGTATAATCGAAGTAATATACTGTTTCAATAAATAACGGAGGTTTAGTATGAAATTTTTATGTATTGTTTTTATAATACTTTTATGTTCGAACCTTTTAGTTAGTTGTAGTAAAACTGTTAAACATCTCCCACCCGGTAAGGTCAAATACATAAAGCAAGGACCCCCTCCCCATGCACCTGCACATGGATATCGTTACAAACACGAGCATGGTGTGGTTTTAGAATACGACAATAAACTGGGAGTCTATATTGTGTTGGAAAAGCCAGCCTTATACTTTTACGATGGTCTTTACATAAAATTCTCAGGAGGGCACTGGATGGTAGCCTCTCACTTTAAAAGATCATGGAGAAAAGCAATAAAAGGCGAAATACCTAATAAGTTTAAAAAAGCGAAAAGTAAGTAATACACTTTGACTTTTTTCAGGTTTATGGGGTCAGTCATCCACCTTCTCAAACTGGTTTCTTAAGGCTAACGTCTTAAGCTCGGTGCCCTCTGTGGAATAGTGAAAAGATTCCACAGGGCATTCTTGACCCTTATGGAATAATTAAACATTTCATGGGGTAAACATTTTGATATTATTCTTATTCAAATAAGTATTCGAGAACTTAGAAAAATAAAAGGGTCCAGTCTGGACATTTGATATTTTGGAAAATAATTGGTACTATTTAAGTAGCATTATAATAAAAACAACTGGATGGGTTGATAGTGTCAAATTCCCTCAATTCTTTGGTACATTTCTAGACGCACAGAAAAGCGTATAAATAGGTAGTCATAACTGAATGAATTTAGTTCAAGTATTGACAAAGTATGCTTATCATTGTAAAATACAAAAATAAGTACAGAATCAAGTATTTTTGTTTTGATTAAGTTATCACAATTTATTATTAATTCACAAGGAGAAGGTAATGAAGAGATTACTTCTATTAATGATTCTGGTAATAACAGTTTCTGCCCAAGAGGTGTTTAAGAAGGTTAAAATTGACCGTAAATCCGAAAGTAATCTTGTCACACTTTTTGAAAAACTGCCTCAGAACATTGAGGTATTCATTACATCTGACAGTATATATATTATAGAAGCTATTTACCCTGATCAAAAATTAATAAAGAGGCTGACACCTGCTGAGTATCGTGATTTGCTTGCAAAAAAACCACCAAAGATGATAACTCTTGAGAATGCGCGCGTACCATATCTAATTGGGCAGACGTTTCATGGAATTACTCTTTATTCGTGGGGTATACCTGTAACCTTTGGAATAGAAGATAAAAGTGCAGTATTAATTGGTCTTTTTACGCCATTGGTATATACATCAACTCACTTTTTATTGACTAGAGATAGTCACATTTCGAACGGTGCTGCCTACGGTTCATTCCTGGGTGGTATGGAGGGGGCAGCTCATGGTGGATTACTTTTTAAATCTGAAAAGGGTGTATTTCCTGTTAGCTTTGCTGAAAATATGGTAGATTATACGTTAGGGCAAATGATGAATTTTACTCCAGCAATGTATCAAAGGAAGTTTAATCATTGTGCATATAGTTATTACCATTACTTTGCTCTAAAGACATTGATTGTAGGTTGGGATGAATGGGATGATAAGGAAGATATTAAGCAGATGGGGACCCTTCTTTCTTTGGGAGAAGGATATTCATCACTTTTTCTTTCAAAAAATTCAGAAAACTTAACATTCGGAGATGCTCTTTTTGAATTTAGAACTGGTGTACTGGGTGCTGAGGTTTTACCTCTTATTCTTGCGACATATGACCTCCACCGCGAGGAACAGACAGATGAACGTATTTATGCGGCTAGCTCGCTGCTTGGCCATGGACTAGGTTATGTATTGGGTAGAAAACTAACTAGAGACTATGATCTTTCTGGTGCCTCGGGTATAATGATTTGGATTCTTCCGTATCTTGCTCACGGTGCAGCCGGGGGTCTTGTGGTTCTCACTGAGAATGAAGGTCTTATTAAATCCTATCCAGTGATATATCTCTCGATGGATATTGCCCTAACCTATTTAGCCTATAAGGCATTTGCCCAAAAAACCATAGGTATAGGTAAGTCAGATGTTCCTAATTTCAACATGGCGATCAATCCGATGTGTTTTATACTCAAGGGAAAAAGTACAAGTAAAGTGCCTTTTTTCATGATGTCATATAACTTCTAAAGTGATAATACATTAGATATTCACTCTGACGAAATAAAGGGGTGATAGGGTCAGACCTTGAAATGTGAATATGTGACATTAACATAGAATAGTCAATTAGGTAAATAGTTAATTAGTTGATTGGTAAAAAACCACTCCCTTTCAATTAATCACCAGTAGGTAACTCCATCTTTTTTGCATCTAAACCCTCTGCAAATTTACAAACTCCCTTCCCCTATTACACATATATATCCAGGATATATATGTGTAATAGTGAATTCGATCTCGACACTTGACAAGTCGAGAGTGGACGGAGGTTGATCCATAACACCTTTAGTAAACAGTCTTGACTATTCCTTTTTCATTGGTTACAATAAAATATATATTAAATGGAGGATGTGTAAATGCCTATAATTAAAAAAACGGACCCTGCAATGCTTATCGCCTCAGGCTCATTTCCAACCTATGGATGGAAGCACCTGAAGCACATTGCAGGACTTACCCGTATGAATATATTAATAAATATTATAATAATTTCAAGGGGTAAAATGGAGAAAGGTAGACAAGAAGAACTTAAGTTTTGAATCATGAATTCTAAATTAATGTTGAATTTTGAATTAAAAGAGGGAGTTGTTGAAAGATGAAAAGGAAAGAGATACAGTTAATCATTGAAGAAGGTGAGGGATATAGAATTGAATTCAAAGAAAGTCTTAGTGAAATTGAAAAAGACCTTGTTGCACTTGCCAATTCCTCTGGTGGTAGAATATTTCTTGGAATAACAGACAAAGGGGAAATCAAAGGAATAAAAATTACAAATCAATTTACAACAAGAGTTCAGGATATAGCCAATAATTGCCAGCCTAAAGTCAAGGTTCTATTAAAACATTATGAGAATATACTTATAGTTGATGTTCGAGAAGGTGCAGATAAGCCCTATAAGTGTTCCGCTGGATTTTTCAAAAGAATTGGTCCAATTTCTCAGAAAATGACACGTAATGAAATTATAGATTTTATTAAGTCCGAGGGGAAAATTAAATTTGACGAACTGACAGTCTCGAAGTTCAGTTACCTAAAAGATTTTGACAAGAAAAAGTTATTAAGTTTTTTAGAACTTGCTGGACTTTCCAAATCAGTAAAGGTAGAGACAATTTTAGTCAATTTGAGTGTTGCGGAAAAACAAGAAGGGAGATTATACTTCAATAATACAGGAGTGCTTCTGTTTGCTAAAGAGCCTCAGAGATTTATTCCCTGGTCGGTATTCACCGTTGCTCTATTCAAAGATAAGGTGGGGGTTGATGTAATTGACAGAAAAGAGATAACTGGTAGCCTTTTTGAAATAGTGGAGCAGGTAATGGATTTTGTTAAACTGTATTCCAAGGTAGCATACAGATTTACAGGAAAGCCGCGGAGAGAAAATATCTATGAATATCCATTTGACGCAATTAGAGAAGCAGTTATAAATTCAGTAATACATAAATACTATTTTGAGCATGGCCACAATAATATCTTGAGATTTTTGCCCGATAAAATAAGAATTGAGAACTTCTGGGTAAAACCGAAAAACTTTAAACTTGGTGAAACAGTATTTAGAAGGAATCCTCTGCTTGTTGATTTGTTTGCACGGATACATTTTGGTGAAAAGATGGGTACGGGATTATATAGGATGAGAAATATATGCAAAAAGGAAAATGCGCCTTATCCCAAAATTAAATTCAATGAGAACTATTTCTATGTTACCTTTGCGCCCAGCAGAGAATATTTGAAAATGACGAAGGAACCTGTAGCCAAGAAAGAGCTAGATTTAAATTTGTTCAATGAAAGGCAAAGGAAGGCAATTGAGTATATCACGGAACACGGTAAGATAACAAATAGGGAATATAGGCAAACAACAGGCTTAGGCAAAGTGTATGCAGTAAAAGAACTAAATGAGTTAGTTGAGAAGAGAGTTTTTATGAAAGTCGGAAAGGGAAGTGCGACTCACTATGTTCTTAGTGAACGATCAGTGAACGATCAGTGAACGATCAGTATATAGTTGCTGAAGGAATTGCTATATGATATCGGACAACTTCGGAAAGAAAAGTTTATGGGGTCAGTCTTTCACCTTCTCAAAACTGGTTTCTTAAGGCTAATGTCTTAATCTCGGTGCCCTCTGTTCTATAGTTCTATAGGGTCGGTGCTTGACTTTTGACACCTTCTAACTTCGCATATATGTCCGTAACATATTTGTGTAATTTGGCGAGATACCAATGGTAATGATAGTAGTAATTAATGGAATTGTACTGGAGGATAGAAATTAAATTTGGAGCAAAAGGATAAGAGGGATGGCGATGAAGTATAATGCTAAAGATTTTTAGATTTAAATTTTTTACACCCTTATCCACTTCCGAAACAATGCAAAGTCAACTATTATAAAAGAATAGAAGATTAAATTTTCCCAGAATTTCAGACAGAAGCCAAAAAGAAAAGCAGAGATAATGAAAATGATAATTCCAACCTTCAGAAGAAGGGGAGCGTAATGTCTTAAATAATCCCAATAAGATGAATGTAATATCTTATTGCATTTCTCGCAGAATAGACTGGTAGAATAATTTCTCTTTCCACAATGCTTACAGATATGTTGTTTTTCTTCTTCATCGCTCTTAATAAAATATTTAAGCTGCTTTATCTTTCTTTCTGTGTTTGAGAGGGTTATTTTTTTAACTCTGGATGTAGCTTTCCTATAGTATTCAAGTGCCTTTTTTTTATCTCCAATCTCCTCATATAATTTACCCAGTCTAAGTAATGGACCGAAATCATCCCCTATATCGCTCAATTTCCTCTCCAACCACTCAATCTCTTCCCGGTTTTTCCTCATTCTTTTACTTTTTAATTCCCTTTCTTCCTGCTCGATAGAATAGATTATAATTGGCCATCCAAGGGCAATAAGCAGCATAAGTAAAAAGTACGATTCACTTGCAGCGCTGCCGAGAATATAAAATATTACAAAGAGAAAAGCAGATATTACAAAACCTATAAATATCCTATTATCATCGATTAGTAACCTGAATAATGTGGATCCACCAAGTAAAGATAAATTCATTAAATACAATAAAAATACCTCAATTGCCCATATACTGATTGCTACCAGGTTCGTAGGCTCAAACATACCTGAATTTTAATGGTTTCTCAAATTATTTCAACCCCTGCTTTATTTTCAAGTGTGAATGTGAATGAGTAAATAACAGGGTCAGACCTAGAAATGTGGATGTGTACCATTCCATGCCTGAACTCTCCCTGAATTCCGGCAAAGTTAGAATAGTCAATTGGTAAAATGGAAAGGGTTGCTTTTATGATATTGCGACAGTTGGTTGGACTGTTTTTTCTTTTAAGTAATAGATAATCAAAAGATTGGAATTTAGAATATTGAAGAGAACTCCAATATCAATTTATTAAAGAATATATATTTTGTAATTAGAAATCTAAATTTCGTCCCTTTTAATTATTCGATGGGATTTCCAATAAATTCCAAGCAGATTACTACAAAACGCTCCCCCAAAAAATATTAAACCAATATTTATAAATTCTACATATATATAAAAATCCTCATTTAAGAAAAGTATGTATCCGTATAAAATTAGAAGTTCCAACATTAGTAAAAATATCGTATAAAATTTAATAAAAATGGTGTGTTTTATATAGTAATCAGAAAATTCTGTATTTCCAAGCATATTTTCTATAGTAGGAATCGGTTTAATTGGTAATTTACTAAGTATGTCCGAAAAGAAACCATCAAGAAAAAAGAATAAAAAAAGAGGAATTATTATAATAAGAAATTTTGGGTTTATAACAAAGCAATTAGATATAGTCATAAATAACAACAAAATTATATATTTTAAGTATTTCTTCATTGTTATAATAAATTCTCTTATATTCTTATATAAGATCCTTCTTTGAAAGGATTTAGTTCTTAGAGAAAAAAATAAAATAAAAAAATAGGGGGACGGGGGTTGATTTTGTGACAGTAGGATTCATTAGGTTGAAAAGAAATCCAATGTCCAACGTCGAGAGTCAGCAGTCCAGAATCAATGGGTATTAAGTTGATTAGTAACCCCCAAAATCCCCTTCAAATTAATTACCAGCAGATAATCCCACCTTTTTTACATCTAAACCCTCCGCTAATTTACAGAGCCTCACCCCCCTAATTACACATTTCAGTCCGGAACCAAAATGTGTAATAAG
>JAGLZA010000367.1 GCA_023131835.1 Caldifarciminota bacterium | reverse complement strand
AAATCATTGAATCTTGTTTTACTTTACAACAATTACCTTCTTTCTATCACCTGTTTTCTTACTCACAATAAAGTATATTCCTGATCCAACCTTTTCTCCTGATGCATTTTTCAGGTCCCATATCCTTTTGTTTACTGTCTGAATTTTCCTTCCGGTAAGGTCATAGATATCAACACCGGCGTGAGACAATCTTATCTGGTCACTGGAATGCACGATATTACTGCTTATCGTGAATTCTTCGTTTCCTTCTATTTCAGGAATACCGGAAATTATCCATGGTGCATCAAACCACAGATTGCCATTAACATCATTGTAGATTACTCCACTTCCAGACGCAGCTGCACCAGGTGAATATATCAATTCAGAATACATTCCAAAGAGCAACCAGGGACTAACAGTATCAGCAGTATGCCAGTTTGTAGGATCTGATTCAGATGACCATTTCCAGACGTTTTGTCCAACCATACCACCTAAAGGTGCATTCATATAAACGATATTAATGTATTCGTTGGGTGCAGCCTGATAACCCCTGATGTCACAGGGATAACTAGCTGTTAAACCCTGAAGCATTGTGTCTATTGTAGAAGTCCAGTTTGCTCCTCCATCGGTTGAATATTTATACAAAAGATTAAAACCTCCTGCTACAGAATCTTCCTGAATAAAGTAAGTATAAACCAGTTGTCCATTATCAGGGACGGTTGTTGTTGCCCCTATGTTTACATTACGGATATCCCAGTAGAGCGTATCAGAGGTTGTTTTGATGTTCACAGAACTAAGGGAACTCATTCCTCTGTTTCTATATGTTCTTGTTCTTGCTCGCCTGTAATCAGGCCATGAATACAAATATGTAAAGTAAACAGTGGAATCACTTATTGTAAGGTCACAATCATCATATTGATCAATATATGATCTATATACTGTATCCGGCCAGGTGTTTCCTCCATCCGTTGACCTTACCAGTCGTATTGAATCATCATCAGGGGAAGCACAATGTATGATATAGCCAAGATATAGATAATTTGGGTCAAAGTCATCGCGGACAAGAACAGGGGAATGGAATTCATTGGAAGTGGAAAAGGTAGATAACAAGGTATGCTGCCAGTCAGAACCATCCCACCAGTTTTTTCTAATATATAAACGATCTGCACCTGTATAGTACATATGGCCAACAGTATAAAAACTATCACCTCTTGTTGCAACAAGGCCTATATTTTTAAACTCAGCTGAACTGTTATATTGAGTTGCATCGATATTTTCCCAGGTCAGACCATGGTTTGTTGATTGAAACACAACCCTCCCTTGTTCTGAGCCAAAATAATACCCCGAATCAACAAGACATATCACATACATATCACCGGTTGTATAGTTATAATCACAGCCAAAGCTAACAAATGCCCCAAGAGTGTCTTCAATCAATATATCCGTAGAATCTGGGAGAGTCCATTCTGCATTCCCTCCAAAGTCGCCCCACTGTCCAACAATAAACATACTCAACAATACTAACATATACACCTCCTTTGTAGATTATTTATAACATATGGTAAAGGATTTTGTGATAAAGTCAAGGTTGCCCCGTGGAATATCCGGGAAAGTTCAGGGAGATGGTGGTACAGTTAGGAAATGAAT
>JAGLZA010000366.1 GCA_023131835.1 Caldifarciminota bacterium | reverse complement strand
AGTGGGGTAAGATATTACGAGGGTGGATACCATACAATCTGCGCTATGGATGCGGATGCCGAATATAAAATAAGTGTTGTGCCAAATATTACGACAGATACATTTGATATATATGTATATAAAGATGGGGTTGAAGTCACGTATAGTGGAGCGCATACCGGACTTGCTTTCAGGAACGCGGCAACGTACTTGAATGAATGGCGGACAAAGTTATATACTGCAAATACAGACAAGGGAATTTATGATAATTTCCTTGTACGCAAATACGCTGCCAATCCGCCCACCGCAGCACTCGGAACAGAAGAACACCAGCGCAGAACCCCACAATTCATGTAAGGAGCGATAATAATGGCAAATATACTCAATAAACTCACAAAACAATACCTGCGATCCGTGAACACCCCGGATTTTTCACCAGACGAATATCTGATCAATCCAGTCCTCCCACCATGCGATCAGAAGTTTTGGGTGATCGAAGGCGACACTATCAGGGAGATGACGCAGCCAGAGAAGGATGCGTATCTCTATCTGCACGAATCGACCATATATCTGATCGCAGAAAAACAACTGCTGACGAATCAGGATGGCGCGGACTACGAGGCAGACACGAATGCGATCATCAATCCGGTGATGCCGAATTGCAACCTGAAGTACACAAAAGCAGTATCAGGCGAGGTCGTTGAGATGTCCCTCGCAGAGCAGGACGCAGTGGATTTGGCAGAGGCGATACCAGCAAAGCAAACACAGATCAAGCAGGAATGCACGGCGCATATCCTCGCAGCGTATCCGGAACCGATTCAAAGGAGCGCAGCGATGGGGATATATTCCGCAAATATAACGAATGCGATGGCAATATTCATAGCCGGATGTATCGAAGAAGAGAACAGATGTTACGATGCTCTTGAGGCGGCGACGACACTCGAAGAAGTCGATCTGATCGCACCAGTGTTCCCGGAGGCGTGAAGATGGCACACAAATTCGATAGAGCGGAATTTGCTTCGAGAAACCAGGCGAAAGCGGATCTGGAAAAGACACACACTCCGCCACATACCGTTCCGGGGTTGGTGGAACGAGTTGATCTTATAGAGACGATGATCGGTGTCGTGGGTAAATGAGCGGG
>JAGLZA010000365.1 GCA_023131835.1 Caldifarciminota bacterium | reverse complement strand
GCTTTTGCTTTCCCTGGAAATTAAATATCAAAAATTAAAAAGCAAAATGACAGATTAAAATGCAAAATTATCTCTTCCCCTAACCGTAAAAAATGAAAAATTATTTGTGTTATTAGTGGCATTCGTTGTTTCTTTTTTTTAATTCATTTTTGAACTTTGATTTGTATTTTTACATTTTGATATTTGATTTTTACATTTTAGCGGCTTTGCCGCGCTAGGTTCTCTGTGGTTAAAAAAAGGTGGGAGGGTTGTGTGCTCTTCTTTCTCTCAAATTACAAAAAAATAGGGGTGATGATGGGCTCTGTGTTCTCTGTGGCTAAAAACTGGGAGGGGGGGCAATAAAGAATCTTTCTGAAACCGTGGCTAAAAAACTGAGTTTATTGAGTTCGTGGAGTTCGTAGGGTTCGTTGGGTTGGAAACCCAACACAGAACCCTTCCGAGATTGCTTCACGGAGCGGAGCAGGAAGAAGAGTTCGCAATGACTATTCGTGGGGTTCATTAGGTTCGTTCCTATTTAACTATTTGACTATTCAACTATTTAACTATTTCTCAATTGGAGCGAAGCGCCTATCTCCGTGTCCTCTGAAAATACAAAAAATAAAGGGGGATTTGGTAGGGTTCTGCGTTAATCTGCGTTCATCTGCGGTTAAAAAAGGGTGAGGTGTCAAGGTCTCCTCTGTGCCCTCTGTGGTTAAAAAAAGGGTGGGTGGGGAAAAGTCAAGAATAGTCTTGACTATTCAGGATATATCTATAAAATAAAACGAAAGACCTGATTAAAAGGTCTAATTTTAGCCTAAAAACAGAGGAGGATAGATGAAAGAAGTAATGATGGGAAATGAAGCAGTGGCAAGAGGAGCCTGGGAAGCAGGCCTTCATATAGCAGCTGCTTACCCTGGAACTCCGTCTTCTGAGATATTGGAATATATGTCAAAATATACTGAGATATACTCCGAGTGGTGTACAAATGAGAAGGTATCTCTTGAGGTAGCAACCGGTGCAAGTTTTGCAGGAGCACGTGCTCTTGTTGCACTGAAACATGTGGGTCTCAATGTGGCAGCAGATCCCTTATTTTCTTTATCATATATTGGCGCCACAGGAGGTATTGTAATTGTAACTGCAGATGATCCCAGTATGCATTCATCACAGAACGAACAGGATAATCGTCATTATGCTCGTGCTGCGAAAATTCCTGTGCTTGAACCCTCTGATTCCGATGAGGCAAGAAGGTTTACTAAGTTGGCGTTGGAGATGTCCGAGGAGTTCGATACCCCTGTGCTTCTCCGACTTACTACACGGATTTCCCATACAAGGACTGTGGTCGATTTAGAGGAAAGGGTAGAAATTCCTGTAAAGGGTTATAAAAAGGACTTCAATAAGCGAGTTATACTACCTATGAATGCCCGTAAACTCCATTATAAGGTTGAAGAGCGAACGAATAAGTTGAAGGAGTTTGGCAGCAACTTTGTAGAAAACAGGATTGAGGAAGGAAGTGCTGAACTTGGAATAATTACGGATTCCGTTGCTTATCAATATGTAAAAGAGGTATTCCCTGATGCTTCTGTTCTAAAACTTGCTATGCCCTGGCCCTTTCCCGATGAATTGGTTAAGAAATTTGCATCCAGTGTTTCCCGGCTATTATGTGTCGAGGAAAACGAACCGTTTATTGAGGGACAAATTCGTGAATTGGGTATCAAAGTAGAAGGCAAGGAAAAGGTTCCTATGGTATTAGAGCTCAATCCCGGGCGGGTTGCTTATAGTTTTGACAAAGATTTTGGTAATCCGGTAGAAGTGGATGTGAGCGATCTACCTCCTCGCGCTCCGGCACTATGCCCTGGTTGTCCTCATACCGGATTCTTCTACACTGCCAACAAATTAAAACTCATAGTAACCGGGGATATTGGGTGTTATACCCTTGGGGCTTTGCCACCTTTAAACGCTATAGATACCTGTGTCGAGATGGGAGCTTCTATCCCAAATGCTTATGGTATTCAATTGGCCTTAAAGAACTCCAGGGATACGGATCTAAAAAAAGTGGTTGGGGTGATTGGTGATTCTACCTTTTTCCATTCGGGTATTACAGGATTGATAAATACATACTATAATGGAGGGATAGGGACAATCGTGATAGTGGATAATAGCACGACTGCAATGACAGGTCACCAGGGACATCCAGGTACTGGTAAGACGCTTATGGGAACTCCTGGCAGAAAGGTTGATATTGTTCAATTAATAAAGGGTATAGGTATTGAAAATATCTGTATTGTCGACCCTTATGATTTAGATAAGATTGAAGAGGTTCTAAAAAGAGAGATTGAAAGGGATGATATATCTGTTGTTATTGTTCGGGGGCCCTGTGTTCTCATACCTGATTTTGAGAGAAAGGCATATTATTATGTAGATGAGGACAAATGCACGGCGTGTACTCTATGCCTAAAGGTTGGCTGTCCTGCAATATCCGTTAAGGATGATTCTGCAAGAATAGACAAATATCTGTGTACAGGATGTTCTCTCTGTGCACAGATATGTTCCTTTGATGCTATTGTCCAAAAGGAGGATAAATGAGTGTCGTATCTATAGTGGTTTGTGGAGTAGGAGGTCAAGGAATCCTTACTGCTTCTGACATTATATCCAGGGTTGCCTTGAAAGGTGATTTCGATGTAAAGAAGAGCGAGGTTCATGGAATGGCTCAACGGGGTGGTTCGGTAATTTCAGAGGTTAGATTTGGAGATAAGGTGTATTCACCGCTGATTAGTGAGGGAATGGCTGATTATATTCTCTCATTTGAGAAGCTGGAGGCACTACGAACCCTTCCGAGATTGAAGAACCACGGTGCTGTTATCTCCAATGATTATGAGATAAATCCAATGTCTGTCCTGAGCGGTAAACATAAATACCCTGACGATATTGAAGATAGAATCAGAGCAACGGGAGTAGATCTTATACTGGTAGAAGGTATAAAACTTGCAGAGAAAGCGGGAAATATCAGGACGGTCAATACCGTTTTACTGGGGGCACTCGCGAGAAGGCTTTCCTTTGATAAAAAACTGTGGTTAAAAGCTATTGAAGAGAGGGTCCCAAAGAAGACCTTTGAAGTCAATAAAAAGGCATTCGATCTTGGATATAATATCGAGGGAGGACAGTAAACCCTGCTTTTATTCCTTATTTCTTTTGGGGTTAGTTTAGGTCTATCCTATATTGTATCAAAAGTAGCGCCTTCTATAGGTCTTGTTGATAAACCTCGTGGTATTAAAGACCATACAAGTCCCACACCCTATGGCGGTGGGATTTCGATCTTTCTTGCATCTCTTATTTCTTTATTTTATGGTGTGGATTGGAGGGTTCTATTCCTTGGTTTTGGGCTCTTACTTATGGGGTTAAAAGATGATTTTAGACCCTTTTCAAGGTATATCAAACTAATACTCCAGACTCTTATAGCCCTGACAACCATATTAATCGGTATAAGAATGGAGGTGGTCTTTTTTTCTACCTGGTTAAATGTGCTTCTTTCTGTTATATGGATTGTTGGGATAACCAATGGGTTCAACATCATTGATGTAATGGATGGTATTGCCGGAGGTGTTGCTCTCTTTGCAGCAGCAACCTTTATCTTTATATCCGCTCTTGGAACAGGTTCCTACCCCCTTTTGGCTGTTTCACTTGCTGGTGGATGTCTGGGGTTTCTTCCGTATAATCTACCAAGAGCAAGATTATTTATGGGTGATGCCGGAAGTCTATTCGTAGGTTATATGCTTTCCGTTATTGCTATCAAGACGAGTTATACAACATCTAACCCCATTGCCCTTTTTGTTCCACTTCTTATACTCTTTTATCCGATCTTTGATACAGTCTATGTAGTATCTCTCAGATTGTTAAAAAGAAAGAATCCATTAGTCGGCTCTCCTGACCATTTTGTGCTAAAACTGAAGGCATCAGGGCTTCCCATTCCTTCAATCATTGCCATTATCTATCTTGCGACTATATCACTCTGTGAAGCCTCCTTTATTATCACACGTCTCCCTTTGATTGGTGCTGTCATTCTTTATTCAGTAGCTTTACTGATATTTGTGATGTTTGGTGTGATTCTTAAGGGAAGAACATGATTGTTATCGTAGGTGCTGGCATTACAGGGCTTTCCATAGCCTATCATCTAAAGAAAATGGATGCGGATTTTATAATTATTGAAAAAGAGAAAGAACCAGGAGGGCTCTGTCGTTCAATTCAAAGCAATAACTATATCTTTGACTATACCGGTCACTTTCTACACGGTGATTCACCTTATGTTGCCCGAATGGCTATTGAACTGGTTCCTGATATTATGAGAATTGAGAGACAATCATATATCTATTTAGATAAAAGATTTATTCCCTATCCCTTTCAGGCTCATCTGCATTATCTTCCTATCTACAATAGGATAAAGTCAATCATTGGTTATCTGTACAGAAAAAAAAGAAAGCCTAAGAATCTTGAAGAATGGATATTGACCAATTTTGGAATAGGTATGGCAGAAAAATTCTTTTTTCCATATAACAGGAAACTCTGGCAATATCCACTCAATGCGATTGTTCCTGATTTTCTCTCTCCATTTGTTCCGACGGTTAATCTCGCTGGCTCACAAAAGGATCTGGGATATAATGTAGAGTTTCTGTATCCGGCGAAGGGTATAGGAGAATTTACTGCTGCTCTTGCGTTAAATCTACCAATCTTTCATGGAGAGGTCAAAAGAGTGGATGAGGAAGAGGTGCACTTTGAGAAGGGGAAGGTCAAATTTGATTATCTGATAAACACAGTTCCTCTTCCGGAACTCCTGAAGATGCTTGAGCTACCAGAAGAGATACCATCGGTGTTTGAATCCCTCAAATGGAATTCAGTTCTTGCAGTTAACATTGGGGTTAAAGGGGAATTATTCGGATTTCAAAATAAAAGAGGTTACAAGCGAAAAGTTAACCCTTCTGGGTTTCACTGGATATATTTCCCTGAAGGAAATTTTCCCTTCTACAGGGTTGGTTCTTTTTCCAATGTATCCTCTGATATGGCTCCCGAGGGGCATTCTTCTCTCTGGGTAGAGATATCTTATTCAGGAGAAAAACCTGATAAAAAGGTAATAGAGAGGACTATCGATCAGTTGTCTTCACTCGGATTCTTTGAAAAAGGTTCGGTTGACCATATCCTACCCGTCTATATTCCATACGCATATCCAGTATATACTATGAGAAGAGAGAATGACCTCAAGGTAATCAAGGATTATTTGAGTCATTACAATATTAGATTGGCAGGAAGATTTGGTGGATGGAAATACACTTATATGGAGGAATCCATCTTAGAGGGAAAGAGGATTGCTGAAGAGTTATGCCAGTAGCCGTAGTCCAGTGTATTGCAAAATTGGAATTGGGAGGGGCACAGAAGAGGGTTATTGAACTTCTAAAAGAGACAGGGAAGGATGGTTATCTCATTACAGGTGAAGGTGGAAGACTCTATAAAGATGTATTAGATGAATTTGGCAGTAGGCATATCACACTATCACATCTAAAGAGAGAACTTTCCCTATTTCATGAGGTTTTATGTTTTTTTGAGTTACGGAATGTTCTTATTGGATTACACAAAAGGTATGATAAGGTTATTCTTCATACCCATGGGTCCAAGGCAGGTGTTTTAGGAAGAATCGTAAGTGGAGGTCTTTCATTCTGTTATTCTATCCATACTATCCATGGCTTTGCTATAAATCCCTTTGTCCATCCCCTAAAGAGATTTATCTATCTGAATGCCGAACGCATTTCTTCCCTTTTTGGCGACTTCATAATCACTCAGGCAAGGGTTCATATTGATAGGGCTATCAGGTGGGGGATTGGAAAGAGAGGAAGATTTAAGTGGATACCCAATGCGATTAAATATCAGGAGTTTGAGCCTTCAAAGAGGGAAAATGCTGATAGATTGGTTATCGGGACTATTGGAAATATGAAGCCTCAGAAGAATCCACTCATCTGGGCAGAGGTGGCACTAAAAGTAACTTCCTTATTCTCAAATGTCTTCTTTCTCTATATAGGCGATGGCCATTTAAGAGAAAAGGTGGAGGAGATGATATCCGGTGAGATGAGGATAAAATTACTGGGATGGAGGGATAATGTTCCTGAAATACTTTCAGGGATGGACATCTTCTTTCTTCCCTCAAGGTGGGAAGGATTGCCACGAACGGTTTTAGAGGCGATGGCTTCAGGGCTCCCTGTGGTTGCATCAGCTGTGGATGGGACAAAGGAGGCGGTTTTAGATTCAATTACCGGTTATCTCGTTTCCCCTGATGATATAGATGGGTATGTGGATAGGTTGACTGAATTAATAAAGGATGAGGAAAAGAGAAGAATGATGGGAATGAAGGGTAGGGAGAGGGTTGTAAGATATTTCTCCTATGACTGGATGATACAACAGACCCTGGGGGTTTATAGATCAGTGAGTTAACCGCAACCACTCAATGAAAAATTATCCCCTCCTTCACTCAACCATTCTTAACCGCAGATGAACGCAGAGATAGTCGCTTCGCTCCAATTGAAAAATGAAGATTGTTCACCACAAAGACACAAAGGACACAAAGAAAAATAATGTTTTTGTTATCACCTCCCCACCCAGCCAATAATTTGCGGATTTCGGAGTAGCAGAACTTGTTTCGCGTCCGGAAGAACGCAGAGGTAGGGGCGTGATTTATCACGCCCGAATGGAAAGTAGAGATGAGGCATTGCCTCGTCTTATGCAAATAAAATTTTTCTGTAAACAAAAACCCTTGACAAAGTCGAGATTCTCATATATAGTAATTAGTTATTAAACCCAAAAACAAAGGAGGTTGATTATGGGTTATTTACTTGCGTTGATTCTTATTGTGTCTACATCGGCAGAACTCGGACCAGTTTCCGCATCAGAACAAAAGAAAATGATGGATACCCCAACTTATGGAGAACCGATCTATGCGCCCGGAGTGAAGACGAATCTTATTTTAGGAAGACAATGGCAGCAACTCCTCTTTGAGGACTTTGAGTCAGGAATGCCTGGGAGTTGGACAGTGATAGATAACAATAGTGATGGTTATTTCTGGACCACCGGAACCACTCCTGATTTACATGGTGACGATCCTCCAAATTATGGAACAGCGTATGCCTATTATTCGGACGATGATGCTACAGGCGGTGCCCCGGCTGGAAATGAAGAACTCCAAACGCCCTCATTTTATATTACGATTTATGATGGCCTTAGTTTGATTTATTCGATGGGATTTGACCAATATGACCCACCGACAGGACAGGTCTGGGCTCGCTTCTTTAGTGGTGGTTCCTGGGGAGCATGGAATACCCTGGTAACCTATTCTACTGATACAAGTTTTGTAGATACCCTTGATCTTTCATCCTATCTCCCAGCAGATTCCGTCCAGGTGAATTTTGTTTATGTAGACCCAACCGCAGGATGGGGATGGGCGTTTGGTATTGACAATGTTGACCTCTCAGCCCATTTAGGCGGTGGAGGGATGTATGATATTGGTGTGATTGCACTCAATTCACCACCCTCTCTGATGAAATTAGACAGCGCCTATCAGGTAATATCCACAATGCGAAACGCTGGTGATTCCGCTATGACCTTTGGTGTTCATACCGAGATAACCGATCTGACTGGGACTACCTTCTATTTCCAGTATGACAGCAACAATATCTACCTCTTGCCTGATAGCATCATTGCAGTAAGCTTCGGAAACTGGACAATGACAACACCTGATGATTACATCTACCAGACCTATGTGACAACCCCGGATTCCTTCGCTGGTAACGATACGATGCAGACCACCCTTCAAGCACATATTGACTTAATGACTGCTGAGATCATATCACCTGTTGGAATGGTTGATTTGAATACACCCATTGATGTGATTGCTAAATTCAAGAATATAGGTTTGAGTGATAGAACTGCTGACCTCCACTCGGACATAGTCCATAATTTAGCAAACATCTTCACAAAGGATTCCTCAGGGGTATTTATTGCTGCAGGTGACTCACTTGAGGTGAACTTTGGTTCGGTGACATTCACTGCTACTGGCAGCTATACACATACGGTATATGTTTCAACCCCATTCGATGTCGACCCTTCCAACGATACACTCTCAGAAAGTAATTATGCCTTTACAACCTATGATACACTGTTAAGCGGATGGACAGATGCACCACCAACGATCGACGGTTCCATTGATCCAGTAACCGAATGGGCTAATGCAGGAGTATATGATGTCAGTGATGTCCTGGGAATCGATCCTCCTGCTAATCCACCAGGCTCTGCTATTCTCTATATAATGAACGATTCATTTAATCTTTATATGGCTGTTGATTATATTGCTGATGCAACACTGACTGGTTATGACCAGATCGGTCCCTACTTCGATGAGAATAACGATGGTGTCTGGGATACCGATTCAACAGAGGGTAACTTCTGGTTCTTCTGGGATGGTGTTGTTGATAGCATAATTTATCGTTCGATATTAGATTACACCGGGACCTGGTCGACACCTGATGCAGATTTTCAGAGGACCCTTGTTGCGAATCAGCAGTATGAAGTATCTATCCCTCTTGGTGATGATGCTACAAATAAATACTACCTCAACAACTCACAACTACCTGATACCTTTGGTTTCTATCTGTATGTTCTGGATAGAACACCAGATGAGAATGGTGGACTCTGGCCAACTCAGGGTTGCACATGGAACGACCCAGCTACCTATGGAAAACTTATCCTTTCTGGATGGACAGTAGGGATAGGAGAGGAGGAAGAGAAACCATCTGTATACTCATTGAGTCTTGAGAGCCCAATCATTCATTCAAATGGAGTGGAGATAAGATATACATTGCCGAAGAGATCTGATATCTCCATCGGTGTGTATGATGCTACTGGAAGGATGGTATATTCTCTTGAGAGAAAGAATGTCAATCCTGGTTGGTATAAACTGAATATGAATCTGGATAATGATATTCCCTCTGGTATCTACTTCGTCAGAATGGAAGCAGGAGCGTTCAAGCAGGTAAGGAAGGCTATAATCCTGAGATAGTTTTGTTGATAATCGTTTAATAATAAAAAAGCCCGAACCATCTGGTTCGGGCTTTTTTATAATAGTTAGATTTTTAGCCACGGTTCCTGCACGGTTTTTGGAAAATTGTTTGTTACCCATTCCCCAAACCGGTTTTTTAGACACAGATTTTCACTGATTGAGATAGAGTTGTGAGTCAAGAGTCATCAGTCGAAAGTCCCGCCCAGGGCCCAAACTTTCTTCTGACATTGATAGATAAAGGATTGAGTTAGACGATTGGTCAGTTAGGGAGTTAGGGAGAGCAAGATTCTCCCAAAAGGGAGTAGTGGAACTTGTTTCGCGCCACGGGAAAGCGCAGAGGTAGGGGCGTGATTTATCACATCCGAATGTAAAGCGGACACGAAGCATCGTGTCCCTACAAAGATGACGAGGCATTGCCTCGTCTTATGTATTAAAATTTTTCCAACAAACAAAAACCCTTGACAAAGTCGAAAATTTCATATATAGTAATTAGTTATTAAACCCAAAAACAAAGGAGGTTGATTATGGGTTATTTACTTGCGTTGATTCTTATAGTGTCTACATCGGCAGAACTCGGACCAGTTTCCACATCAGAACAAAAGGAAATGATGGATACCCCAACTTATGGAGAACCGATCTATGCGCCAGGAGTGAAAGCGAATTTTGAGATGGGAAGGCAATGGCAGCAGATCCTCTTTGAGGACTTTGAGTCAGGTTCTATTCCTGTAGGTTGGACAGTTCTTGATGGGAATAGTGATGGATTCACCTGGTTTATCTATCCAACCAATATTTGGCATTCTAACGCAATGCCAGGTGATTCAGGTCAATATATCGCAGCGTATGATGATGATTCTACAGGTACTAACCCAGCTACAGAAGAGGAGTTGATACCCCCTGCGTTTTCATCAACCATCTATGATTCTGTTTCGTTTATCTATTCCTTCGGTTACCAGAACTATGCAGGATACGATACCTTTGCTGTTAGAGTAAGGACCCATGATGGGGCATCCTGGGGTCTCTGGAGTAACCTTGTCCTTTATCATATTGATATGGGTTCAGGGCTCTGGGATACCCTTGATCTAAGTTCATATCTCCCGGCAGATTCTATGCAGGTGGAATTCAACTGGTGGGACCATCACGCGTCTCATTATGACTGGTATGTTGCTGTGGACAATGTAGAGCTTCTGGGTCATTTAGGCAGTGGAGGGATGTTCGATATTGGTGTGACTGCACTCAATTCACCACCCTCTCTGATGAAACTGGACAGTATTTATCAGGTAATATCCACAATGCGAAACTTTGGTGATTCCGCTATGACCTTTGGTGTTCATACTGAGATAACCGATCTGACTGGGACTACCTTCTATTTCCAGTATGACAGCAGCAATATCTACCTCTTGCCTGATAGCACCATTGCAGTAAACTTCGGAAACTGGACAATGACAGCACCTGATGATTACATCTACCAGACCTATGTGACAACCCCGGATTCCTTTTCTGCAAACGATACAATGCAAACCACTCTTTTGGCGCATATTGACTTTGCGACTGATTCTATTATTTCACCACCACTCTCTTGTACTAAGGATGCACCTTACGATGTAATTGCCAGATTTGCTAATGCGGGTCAGAATGATACGACTGTTGACTTACATTCAGAGATAAGTCTTAATGGAAGTCCTATATTCTCAAAAGATTCATTAGGAGTTTCAATACCTGCAGGTACTGACATTACTGTGAACTTTGGCTCGGTTACATTTACTGATTATGGTAACTTCAGCCACATTGTGTATACTTCATCACCCTTTGATATAGATCCAGCTAATGATACCCTTGCAGTTGCTGGTGTAGTCGCTGCATGGCAGATAGTTACAAATATGCCATTGCCCTTAATGGACCACGCAGTGGTCTTTGATGGAAGCAATATATACGTGCTTGGTGGGTATAGTGGTAGTGGACAGGATTCCGTATTCATCTACAGTGCATCCAAGGGAACATGGAGCACAGGCGCAAATATGCCTATTGATTTATGTATGTATGATGCCTGTGTCCTTGGTGATACAATATATGTCCCTGGAGGAAATTCTTATGGAGCGGGTAGTATTATTGACAGTTTGTATAAATATTCCATATCAGGGAACAACTGGACTACATTCCCCGGAACAGGTGAACCTGCATGGTTCTATGCCTGCGCTGCTGCAAATGGAAAGGTTTATAAGATTGGTGGCTTGGATAATGTCACATCTACTTTGTGGGCATCTACCTGGGAATACACCCCTGGCGCTGGATGGATAAAGAAAACGGATATGTCAACAGCAGTTGAACTTGCAGAGAGATGGGTGAAAAATGATACAATCTATATAGTCGGCGGACATGATGGTGTTGCTACCCCTACTAATGTCACACAATTCTATGACGCTGTAAATGATATATGGACACAGGATAATACACAATTTGCATATTATCCCAATACTCTCTGGGGTGCAGGTAGCGCCGTGTATAAAGACACCGTTTACGTAATGGCTGGTATTTATGGTGGTTCAATTACTGACAGTGTCTTCTGCTATGATTATGTCTCAAATACATGGTTTCCATATCATAGCCTGGTACAGGGTGTATATAGAACCGATGGTATAGGAGTAGAAGGTGTAGGTGCAGGTTTTGATGGCGTCTACCTCTTTGGTGGTTCAACAGGTGGATTCACTCCTATCAGTGATGTTCAGGCTACAAAGATTTTACTATCCGGGGTTGACGAATATACCGAGGAAAGGGCAGAGAGTTATCTCTCAATTCCGTCGAGTATTGGAATGGGTGAACTAATGTTTACATTCTATGGAGATAAACCTACTACTTTATTTGTCAGGGACATCCTTGGAAGGGTTGTGAAGGAATATAAGAATGTAAGACCAGGGACTGCTTTGAGTTTTGGCGGTAATGATGTTTCATCAGGCATATACTTCATCTCCATTAAAGAAGGTAAGAAGACAGCGAAGGTCACATTGATTAAATGATGATATAAGAAGGAAAAGCCCGGACCATCTGGTCCGGGCTTTTTTTTGCTTTTTTAATAGTCAGAATTTTAGACACAGATTTTCACTAATTGAACTGATTTAGAGAACCCATCCCCACACCCAAGAATTTAACCGCAGATGAACGCAGATCTTTACCACAAAGACACGAAGGACACAGAGAAAAATAATGTTTTTGTTATTACCTCACCACCACACAAGAAAAAAAACACAGAGGAGAGAATGGACGCAGAAAAAAGTTTAATTAATTCTAATTTCTAAATCCAAAATCCTAAGTGAAACCGCAGATGAACGCAGAAAAACGCAGATATTTATTGGTAAACTCCTCTTCATAACCCATAATCAAGACACAGATTTTTATTTTCTCGCAAAGACCGTAAAGGGAGGGTAATTCATGAATTACCCCTACAAGTTTCGCGCTCGGAAGAACGCAAAGGTAGGGGCGTGATTTATCACGTCTTCCTTTTCGGGTTCGATAAATCGAACCCCTGCTTCGGGCGATTCGTGAATCGCCCCTACCTCAGAAAGAGGAATTTTCCCTGGATGGTTTGATTTCTATATTGGAATCTAAAGAAATAGATGCCACTCGGGGAATGTTTTTCTTTAGAGTTAGAACCATTCCAGACAACCCGATGCGTTCCATTTTTTAAACTTTTATTCAGAAGCCTGGTTATCCTTCTCCCGGTGAGGTCAAAGATATCCAGTTGAACCCTCTCATTATCAGGGAGATAAAACTCAAATAAGACCTTCTTGTGACAAAGAGAACTTGATGTTCTGCATAAAGGGACCGCAGATTGTTCTTTTTCTGATACAGAAGCATCAAATGAAACATACACTGTATCAAGGCAGGGGATGAAGTTATCCTTTGTGGCTGTAAGGAACATTATCCCTTCTGTCTCTGGTTTTATTGATAGGATTAGTTCTCCATAATCATCAGAAAACCCGGTGGCATAAACCTCATCGCCTTTCCACCCACATACATAAGTTCCTTTTAGAGGATTTCCGGATGCTGTAATCGTTATCTGGAAGTCAATCGAATCAGGAGGGATAGAATCATCAAAAGATACATTCATAATTTTAGGAATATCCGTCCAGATGGGCATCTGTGGGTCGCCGAATAGGGTATGAGAGAGATGGATGTAATGAGTGGGCATCAGTGTTTTGGATATTGCTTCCGCAGTACCTATAGAAGTAATGCTATCCTGGAAAAGGACTTCTGTGAAACGAAGATGCAGGGTTTGAGGAGATATATATGTTGAGGATCTTGTGAACCCAAGGAAAGCCATCCCTCCTCTTTCTGGTAAGAGAGTGAAAGCCTTTGCTATAGAGGGTCCACAGTAGTTATCGAATAGAGCAAAATGCTCATAATCGTATGCACCCTGATAACAGGATGAGAGATACATAATACCATAATAATCCTTATTGTGTAGAGAATCCAATCCGTTCCCCGGTTCTACCCTGCAATTGACAGGAGAGTAGAAATATTCTTCACAGGAATCGAGAGATACAAGAAAATCCCTGTCAGGACCTGCTTCATTATAATGCAGGGCAGAGACCGTTAATTGATCCGGTGCCCCATGCCCGTAATGATTAAACCACCCGAAATGTTCATCCATTTTTGATATTACTGCACTTCCCCTTGGATCATATCCTCCGGTATATCCATCATAGGAATCCTCCAGCATTGATGTGTCCTGTGTGAAATACAAAGGGAATGAACCGAGTTCTATAATATTTTTCGGTGCGTTTCTTACCTCATCAGCTCCTGTCCAGAATACCTTTGTTAAATAGCCAAAATCTCCGTTTCCCGGATTTGTTTCGTAACTGAATAACTTTTCAATCCAGTTATTTATCTCCTCGGAATTACTGCAGAGCAGGCGTCCGACAAATAGTTCAGGATAGATATCAACGGAGTCCTGAGATGATTCGCCGTAATAATTATCCCCATCCACATTCCAGTTTCCATCGAGATCGGAGTAGTAGAGGTCTGAAGGCATCTGTCCATCCACAGTTGAGTCGTTGTTACCACTGGTTCCATATCTCACAGGTATGATGGATTCATCTCCTCCCAGTAAAACCCATTGCATTCCATTTGTATATTCATCCAATAAAAATCCCCGCAATGCACCAGCGGAGTCATGGATATTAGAAATGGGGTCATAGGAATATACAGAAAGGATAGAGTCAATAGAGACGGTAATGGTTTTAATGCCCTTTCTGGTAAGCCAATTTACGAATGTTTGGAAGGCTCCCCGTAAGGAATCTGCAGTTATAATTAGATAAGAAGGGTCATTTCTTCCAATTGAAGTGATTTGAGGATGATACGAATAAGCAGGAATATCATAATCATTATTTACAATGCTATTTAACGCTTTCTTCAGTATTTGTTCTGAGTGAGGTGTTTGATATATCTGTTTTGTTTGCATCTTTTTTGCTGGTTTATAAAAGAGTTCTATCTCTAAATCAGTAAATAGTTCAATCCTGCCGCTCTTTGAAAAATAACTCAATGGATATACTGCAATCTTTGCTATTTTATTTCCTCTGAAATTACCAGTTCCTGCTATCTTAGCCCTTATACCTGGATATGGTTTATCGGATTGATAAAAAGGTGAATTTTGATACCCCATAGGGTTATCAAGGGATAGGGAAGAGGGCTTAATCCTGTATTCTCCCGGGATATGTTCCATTGAGTTTATTCTCACCCTGATGGATTCAGCGGTCATTCCTAAAGGGAGCAGGAGGTGGATATAATCCACTGGTAATGCAGGTTTATTAGTTTCTTCTATTAGTCCAAGACCCTTTATCTGAATGACATCCCAGTCCTGTTCTTTTTCTACCAGCAGGGAAGAGGAATTATAATGACAGTTATGAATTATGGAGGCAAACCCTTTGAAGGGTATTATGGAGAATAACAATAAAAGTAGGGGCAAGATATATCTTGTCCTGTCATTATTTCGATTCAGGTTCCCTGACCCTCTGGGCGAGGTAACCTCGTTCCTACAATCATTCCCATATATTTCTATAATAGTCATCAATATCTATCCTTTTTCCAAATTTCCAGTTCTCCGGATTCTCTGTATCCTCATTCCATTGATAAGGGTTGTTTGTAATATATTCTCTTATCTTCATTAACTCCCTTTCATTTCTTATAATGTGTTCATAATAGTTACGCTGCCAGAATTTTTGACCTGGTGTCCCTCTATATTTATTAATTTGTTTTGTAGATAAATATTTGAAATATCCTACAATTTGCCCCAATGTAGGGGTCAGGTTTCCTGACCCTCTGGGCGAGGGAACCTCGCCCCTACAATTATCTAATTCTGTAGGGGCGTGATTTATCACGCCCTTTTTTTCGGGTTCGATAAATCGAACCCCTACAATTTTAAGAATTCCATGGATGTGATTGGGCATAATCACATAGTTATCTAATTCAAGGTTATCAAAATGTTCAGGAATTTTTAACCAGGTTTCTTCAACAATTCTCCTAATTTCTGTATTCTTGAAGTGTAATCTTCTATCCTTTGTGCATATTGTAACAAAATATGCTCCTGTTTTGGAATAATCATATCCATTCAATATTAGTTGCTTTCGCCTTGAATTTTTCATATCCATAATTTATCTTTATTTTTGTATATTGCAAGTTATCTCCTGGCATTACATTATTTCGGATCAGGTTACCTGCTCTATAGGGCGAGGGTACCTCGCCCCTACAATTATCTAATGTAGGGGCGTGATTTATCACGCCCGAATAGCAATCCAATCACCGGAGGATGACCATCTTTCTGACATCCTTAAAACTCCCTGTAGTCATCTTGAGGAAGTATATACCGGATGGTAATTTTTTATTATTCCTGTCCGTTCCTCTCCAGGGAATGGTGTAAAATCCTGCAGGTTGCGCACTTGATACAAGAGTAATAACAGACCTTCCGATTATATCAAATATCTCAAGGTCAACCTTTGTCTTCTTTGGTAGTTGATAACTAATTTCTGTACTGTTGGTAAATGGATTTGGTTGATTCCTGTAAAGAGCAAACATTAAGGGTTTATCAGTGGGGGAGACGAATGTGACATTAGAACTCGTATCACCGAGTGCCCACATCTTAAGGACTGGGTCGCTGGATGCCTTTGCAGATGCTCTTCTGAATATGGTCTTTAGTCGTAGTGTATCGTAGGTAATGGTATTCAACGAGGAGAACTCCAGATTACAGAATGCAGTTGAAAAGAAGTTGCCTTCCGAATTGCCAGGCAGAGAATCCTCTGGTATCAGATTCCAAATTCCACCATCCAGGTATTCAATTTGTATCCCGATAGAATCATCTGCCGATGATTTTGTCCACTTTGCTCCTATCCAGCTGGTTCTATCTGGGTCTTCAGTGGTGAGGTCTGTATAGACAATGTCAGGACTGGTAAGGGTGCCCTCGAATCTTCTGCCAAAGATCGTCACGGAATCTATCCACCAACTTGTTCCGTTTGTTCCTTTATATCGAAATGCAAGGTAAACGGTAGAATTGCCAGCATATGTAGAAAAATCAATAGTTGAGTTTTCCCAAGTAGTCTCAGGAGTGGCTGGTATCTGTTGTATCTCCACAAAGGTTGTTGTATCTGTTTGGGAGGAAGTTGATGCCCATATACCATGGTATTGATAGTTCCCTGCGGCACTATTATATCCAAAAAATGAAAGGGTGCAAGCCTCATAACAGCTTAAATCCAGAGTGTCTGTTACCAGCCAGGTATCTACCATCTGCGAGGGATGAAAGAGAACCCTTGCAGAAGAATCTCCTGAATAAACCTGATCCCCAGTATGTTCCCACTGTCTGCTCGGTGTTCCCTTTACGAGTATCTGCCAGCCATAGGGAGGGAACGGAGTTTCGAAACCTTCATCAAGGACTGTATTATCCAATACCACACTATCGCCTTGCACCTTTAAACCATTTTTTATGCATTGGTCGAATTGAGCTCCTGCGATCTGGTACCAGTATACCTCGTTAACCTCCATATCCATTGTAAAGGATCGTATTCCACTCCATGAAGACCAGATACCTGTATCATTGGGGTCGGTTGCACGTGCCCTCCAGTAATAGACTGTCTCCGGGTCGACTGGATCTAAAGGAATGGTAGTTGTAACTTCCTCGCCAGAGGGATAGAGTACGGTCGTTTTTGATGAAGGAGAACTCAAAAGAGGATCTGTATCCCACTGGATTTCATACTGGATAGAATCCCCATCTGGATCAGTGGATACAAAGGATAGAGTGCATTCACTGGAAGGATATGCATTGTATATTGTATTATCGAATATTCTAATGAGGGTTGGTGTTGTAGGTGTTAAAATGAGGATATTCCGGGGATTACTCGTTTCTTTGCTTTCATTTACAGAAAGAGCACTCTGAAGCAATAGGGAATTTTCTCTGGTTAACTCAAATTCCTTCTCAACTGATCCTAAGAGTAGTATTGGGAAAAGGAAAAGTAACATTGGAATTTTTTTTGTTAAAGCCTCCATAATTACCTCCTTTTTAATGATTTCTAAAATTTATCTCTGTCAAAATTTATTAAATAATGTCTTATATTTTTAATATATGTAAAATTTTGATTTTGTCAAGACTTTTTTTTGGAAATTTTGAAAATTGTGGCAATTTTAAATAGAAATTCTTTATATGTGTCTGCTTTATGTTGTTTTCATTTTTAGCCACGGGTTTAAATTTGGGTTCACGCAAAGAACGCAAAGCCCGCGAAGAGAATTCTGTTTTGTAGGGGCGTGATTTATCACGCCCTCTCTACATCCGTTTTTTAGACACAGATTTTCACTGATTATGAAAGAGTCGTGAGCCAAGAGTCATCAGTCGAGAGTCCCTTCCAGAGCCCAACCCTTTTTTTTAGACACAGATTCACACTGATTAAAATGGAGTAGTGGCAATTTACATTTAG
>JAGLZA010000364.1 GCA_023131835.1 Caldifarciminota bacterium | reverse complement strand
CAACGAAAAAAGGCATCTGCTTAACTGGCTTATTCACGGGATAGGAATTGTATGTGGTTTGGAGGTAGAGGATAGTAATGCTGAGGAACCGAAACGCCCCAAGAAAGTAAATGGCAAGTGGAATGTATACCTCCATGCAGGGGTCGCCCTGGACTGCTACGGAAGAGAAATAGTGGTAAGTAGAGATGGTTTCGTTGAGGTAGAGGGAACATTTAATGATGAGAAGCTAAACTACCTTTACCTGAGATATAATGAATGCGAAAAGGAATCCGTTCCGGTTTTGGCTAATGTGTCTACCTGCGAAGAGGTGTGTCGTGATAACAGGGTGGAGGAGGTCTTTGAGTTAGAATTGGGTGACTCACCAGATGAGGGTAAGGTGAGTGTCTCCGGGAAGGTTACAGAATCTGATGAAACAACTTCTATAAAGGGGGCACTGATAGAGGCTTTACAAAACGGAGTAGTTAAGGGTATTACTATCACCAATGAGAGTGGTGATTATACTCTCATGCTCAGTCCTGGCACATACGACATAAGAGCTTCAGCCAGTGGATATAAGTCGGAAGATAAAACCATTCCCAGCGTACCGTCAACTAATGTGAATTTTCACCTTCCTAAAGAGACTGCACCAAAAGATTCAAGAGATATATGGGTGGACATGCCACAGGAATATTATAAAGAACACTTAAAATTCTGCCCTAGATGTGAAGATGCCAAAGTGTTGCTTGCGGTAGTTGATTATAATAAGAGCGGTGATACTGAGACATTAGAAATTAAGCCAGAAAAAACTTACGAATATCGTGCCATAGTGTATAACAACCTCATGCTGTATGAATTAATAAGCAGTCATATAGTGGACTTCAATAATCCTCACAGGATGACAGCCGAGCAGGCAGGGGCCCTGGTGAGCGTAGATGGAGTGAAAAATCCTGGTGGTGACGTGGATCTCAAACCAGAATCCGGTAGTGCCATTACCATTACTCCCGATGATGCCGCCAAGACCATTACTATTGGGGAGAACCATTCTGGAAGGACAGACAATCCGCATAAGGTTACTGCGGAGCAGGTAAGAGCTCTTAAGAGCGTTAATAATGTGGGAAATGTAAATAAAAAATATGTGGAAAATATAAATCTCGAATCAGAAGATGATACAATAGGCATTACTCCAAAAGTTTCAGAAGATAAAATTTACCTGAAGTTGAATGAGATTGCTGAAAAAAAGATAATGTTTGATACAGAAGTGGGTCATAATCACGATGGTATTAACTCGAGGCTGATCGAATGCTACGAATCTAATCTTGCGCATGTTAAATGGATAAATTGGGAGCACAATGGAGATACACCGATAAATGAA
>JAGLZA010000363.1 GCA_023131835.1 Caldifarciminota bacterium | reverse complement strand
TCGACAGAGCCAGAGATCCAGGCACGGGACGCCTTGAAAGCATCCACGAAGCACCACTCACGGCTCCAATCAGAGATGTCGGTGAGGCTGGTGCCGAGCGCCGATCTGCCGTCAGCCGTCGAAACGCCCTCCTCTTGACGAGCAAAGAGCTTGCGGACCGTCTCTGTAAGGATGGGTCCTGCCACGTCAATCACCTCTGTAGACCATATCCATTCCTCGCCGCCGCCATGGCCACGAATCATGATCGCCTTGCCCTCACACTTGGTGAGATCGAGTTCTTCGGTGCTCCGGCGGAAACGATGCCTGCATCGCGGCACGGGTCAATCGAAGGCGTATGCCTGCCAGGGATTCTGGTAGCAGTGCCACAAATGTGCCATCTTTTACGATACCGATATATTCCTCGTTGGTCATTTAATTGGTTCTCCTTATGTGAATCTGCTGATCGTTGAGGTCATGTAAGCAAATGATGGTCATCGGGAGACGTTTTACCTGCTTCTACGCATGTCAGAGTGTGTAAAAACTCTAAATTTTGCAAATATGAACCCTTGTTTTTCAATTTAAAGGCTTTTTATGACTTGTTTTTTATGCCAACATGACTTTTCACACAGCCTGACGTTGGGGTCTACGCCCATGTGGCGCGAGGGCACTTTTGACAATTCTGCCGATCTGTGCCCTGCACCATTTGAATGATTACTGTGCGTTACGATGAGATTATCGAAAGGGGCTCAAGCATAAACCACCACCTCCGAAAGATCAGGGAAAGCAGGGTAGAGTCAAACAATCTCCGCCCAAAAATCGAAACTACGATCCCTATTCAAGGAGTAATGTTACCGTCACTAAAACTTGATTTTAGACTCAATTGCATCCAATTCCCCGATAAGATACGAATAGTCACCGAGTACCGGGACAAGCCTTAATTGCAAACTATCGAAAGAAGAAAATCTCCCATTACGTAGGTCATTTAGGACGGCCGTTATTAATCGGTCATTAAGCCTAGCTGCTTTTAGCACAGTTTCGTCACCCTCATTGATTTTGATTTCAGATATCACAACATCTGGATTCGTAAGTGGCCCGCTATCAACGTTTTCTTCTTCTTTAGTTGGGTTCGATGCTCCAGATTTTAAAGTTACAATTTTACTATTGCCAGTTACTGTAGTAGGCCGAAAACTGGCTGGATCTGTGGGGTCATGGCTAGGATAATCTGGTACGATGTTCATATATAATAAAACCGCTTCTTTAGCTTCAATGTGGTGTTTATATTTGTTAGCCAACGTATTCTCGTAAGTTTTGAATGTTGATAGATTCAATGTTGGATGCATAGGCACTAAATTCTTAGGCTGGTTACTTCCATAGAATCGATCTCCAATAAGATGCCCTCTATGATCTCCTGGCAGGTAGCCGGGAAGGCCAGAAGCCGATAAGGATGCTCTCCCCTCTTTATCTTTTACTCCTCTTACATAGCCGGAAGATCCACCTGCGCGGTTATTCGAAATTATAGAATAATTAATCGGGTTGCCTGCATCAGTGACCAAGCTTTCCAATGCTTTCTGTCTAACTGTTTGAGCCGGATCGCCTGTAACTGGAGCCGGTTCTGTGAAACGGAATACTTTAAGATCTTTCCTTATTTTTATTGTGTGGCCACCTGCTCGCGTTTCATAAATATAATCACCGGTTGCCTCTATTTCCGGGGATTCTTCTCTTTGTCCCCTCCCCCTCCTAAATAACCGCTTAATCCTGTTCACAATCCTCCTCAGCCCCCTATCGATAGCCCTATCCACACGTCTCCGAACTCTTCCGATAATCCTGCTGATCGTACCGGCAATGCCGCCCAATCCTATTAACCGTGCTAAGAAGCTGATTATGACTGGAATGGTGAGCCCCATAACCTGTTCCACCCGGTTTGCGGCTGCATCGAGCTGCCCACGTACAATTGCCCCCAGAGACCGGACAATACCCTGCACCAGTTCCATGATCTGGTTGATACGCTCGATGAAAAACATCACCGTATTGTAGATTGCCAGTACCGCCTGGATGATGGCTCCGGCGGGGTTGAACATGCTCACCAATCTGGTCACTGCTGCTGTAATTATCCTGGTGACCACCCATTGTTTGATGCCTTCAATAACCACATCCTTCAGGTTGCCCAGGTCCTCTCTGATCTGCTCCCATAATCCGATCGGTCCCTCCCGAATCAAGGTTGAGACGTATCCCCAGACCCGCTCCAGAATGGCAACGTTGCGTTCGCCAACGATTCGAACGACCTTGGTACGTATCCGGTCATAAGTGATGCCAAGTATCTGCAGGATGAGTCCGATAACGGACCTGAGACTGAATTCACTGGGAATTGTGATACCTGCCGTTGCCAATGTGCCAAACAGCCAGCCCATCAATCCCCGTCTCAGGTGTTCCCAGATGTTGGATGAAAACTGGCGGAAACCCCTCTTCAGAGCATCAAGAAGGTTTTCCAGAAAACCGATGGGATCTTCGAGGATGAGCTCGATGACGTCCCCTGCCTCGCCAATGATACTCATCAAACGGTCTCTGAAGTTGCGAATTGCCTCCAGAACCCCGCGAAGCCTATCCATGAACTGATTGACCAGCCCACGGTTCTCAGCCTGCATCTCTTCAATGCGCTGATCCAGAGCTTCGCGGGCTTGCCGGTAGCTTTCCACCAGTTGATCTGCCAACGAATTTCTACGTTCTTCAACATTGTCTCGCAGTTCATCAAAACGCTCGGAAACACGGCTGGAAGTCTGTTCTCCGACTTCCCTCAACGATTCCGGCAGTCCTTCAAGGTACTCCTGGATCCCATTGCATCCGTTCTGGATCTCGTTTTGACACCATGCCAGAGTCTCCTCGACCAGATTGGCAATGTCAACGATGACCGCATCCAGATCTGCTATATATCGATTCTTCCCGTTCTCATATATCTGTTTGACTTCCGGAAATTCATTGATGCCACGAAATTTATCATAAACCCAGGTACCCGCCGCAAGAAGGAGGCCGACCACGGGAATCCAAGCCCGTTCTCCATAACGTCTCAGCTTCCATGCAGTCATCTCATCAGCAACAAACTCTTCAAAACGCTGCTTGGCTCTTTCTTCCCCCTCTGTGAACCGCCGGGTGACTTCTTCACCTAACCCATTCAGTTTTTCCTCAACCGTATGCTGAGTGCTGGTATAAATGCTTTCAATATGATTGGATACCTCTTGTCTCTGCCGTTCCTCTTCTGTCATTGCGGCTTGCTGCTCAGTATCGATCTCTCTTTGCGATTGCTCCTGAGCTTGTTCCATCTCTCGTGCAGCATCTGCTTCTTCTGTGGCGATGGCGCCTTCTTGTTCACCGAGCAGAGTCTGTTCTTCTTCACGGAACGCCTGAGGTGCATTATCTGCATGTTCATTCACTGCTTCACGGGATTCCTGCACTGCGGTAAACCGGGGATCATTTGCACGGCGGAGTCGTTCTTCCGTGAGATTTTCTTCTGCTAATTGTTCCTCAACCGACTGACGGCTCTCTTCAAGAGAGACCTCTGATTCTGTGCGAGGTTGTGGCAGAACCTCCTGAGCCTGTAAGT
>JAGLZA010000362.1 GCA_023131835.1 Caldifarciminota bacterium | reverse complement strand
ACCCTTCTTGGAATATTATTTGGGTGCCCATAATGCCGTGAGTTGCAAAAGATATCTCATCAACATTATGCCCAGCCTCGACTGTTAGAGAGGTACGAGTCATTATTCTGAGCAACCCTCTTTCAGTACAAATAGCCAGAGCATCTGTAAGATTATTGACCGGCTGAGAACGAGTGCCTGTGGGAAAATCCGTTCCAGCCACTCCAACATTAGCATCAATAACTACTTCTTTCCCGAACATTTGTGCTTGCTGCATTTTAGCTGCACCTGAAGTGTAGTTATTTAGATCTTCTTCCCACACAGCATCAGCTATTGAAGATTCAGTTAACAGAGTATTATACACTGTCATTGCGCTGTAATTAATCAAATTTCCAACTCCAGTAAACGAAGCTGTTCCTCCTATACATGTTGGGTCAATAATTACAATACCATTTTTTAAACCAACTTCAACATAAGAACCAACATTGGCATTAGAAAATTGAATTGCTCCATCCAGGCTTGCTTGAAATATTCTTCCAGCACCTACCATATTTAAAACAGCTGGAGCTCCTGGAATATTACCATAAACTCCAATATTTTGACCTGTCAGCACAGAACCAGGACCACCCATAGTTATATCTCCTTGTAAAGCTGAATCTATAAGAAGTCCACTAAGACCCGATACATTTAACAACTTACATCTGGTAAAATGGGTATATGTAGTTGTCAATGTTCCTGATGCAGTTAATGTTTCAAATCTACATCTATTAATATTTTGATTATTTAAATTTATAACGTCTGAAAATAATGACCCAACTCCTATAAATGTCCAATCTTCAAATGTCTGTGGTAAATCAATTGCTCCTCTAATTTTAAATGTTTTAATACTATTATCATCTGCAATAGTAATAGCATTATATATATTGTTAGACGGTTTACTACTTGTTCCAATGGGAAAAGTTATTCCAGAATAACCATTAACAGTATCTATATAAACAACATCCCATGATATTTCTGTAATTGTTTGTTTACTCATTACTCCAGACACATCAACCACTGCTGTCCCTGTACTATTATCTTCAACTTGCCCTATTCCTCTTATAGTTATGTTTCCCGCTGTTATCGTATCATCAAGTATTACTCTACCAGATTCAAAATCTAATGTTGCAGATTCTGGTCCAGATTTATTGATAAATTTTATTCCACCAGAATGTCCTCTTATTATAAGACTTTTACCAGCACCCCCCATATCTATAATCGGAATTGTATCTTGGGCTGCTCCAGAAGACCAACAATTTAAAAACGCTGTTTCTATGATACCATCCAGTGTTATCGTATATTCTTCTAATAAACAATTATGTATATGCCCTTGAACATAGTTTAAATCTTGTATAGCACAATGATGTATAGTGTTACTCCCGTCAAGAGTTCCGGTTATAGTTGCATCAATAAATTCGGTACCAAACACAAGAGCCTCTGGTTCTATTATTATTTTACTTTTCATAATACTTTCCCCTTGAATGGTATACTTTTCAAGATTAGTAGTATTTAAAAGTGTTATGTCTCCTTTTATAAAGAATTTATTAAATCCTCTTTTATTTGCAATTGCAGCACTATCAATTACATTATTACTTGGAGACTCTATTGTACCTATTGGAAAAGTAGTTCCAGCAGTTCCATTAATTACATCAATTGTAACTCCGCCGCCAAAAGATGCATACTGAATAGCTGATAGCTCTGATAGAGTAGCAGACGAGGATGAAACCCTTTCCATTGATATATATGCAGTTGGATGTATTACTGGAATATAAACTCTTGGGTCTGTATATATGTCTTCAACTGCCACAACATTCCCACCTTCTAAACTACATAAGATCCAGTCTGGAGCCCCTAAAGAAACAAACCCAATCTTACAATTATTAAGAGTTACAGTTAATCCAACTTTTACACTTCCATCAGCAACTAGATATTCCTTACCTGATGATTCTAATAATATATCATTATCCATATTAGCCTGTTGTGCACTTAAATAACCACAAGTATCAATTAAATTCTGCACACTAATTGAAGTAGATAATGTAGTATCTATCCAGATAATTCTCGGAGAAACATTGAAGTCTACCGATAAATAATTAACAACACTCATAAACTACTCCTCTCTCTTGCTATTATTTACCGCCTTATAATTAGAATTTATTCTTTCCATAAGTTCTTCTAGCTCACCAATTGTAAAAATACCTCTCAATTCGACCCACCCTTGTCCAGATAAAACCTCACCAATATATTTCTCCTCTTTACTTTCTAAATCCATAGTGTTCTCCTCTAAATATACTTTGAACTATATTAACTCTGTACCAGAATTCTTTGTTTCTTAAACTTTGATGGCATTTCCTACAAAGTGTCTGCCCATTATAAACCTCAAATCTTAAACATTTATATTTACTAAATTCAAATATATGATGTGCTTCTAAATTACCACCAGCATCATCACCACACATTTGGCATGTATAATTATCTCTTTCAAACACAAAAGTTCTCCACTGTTTATGTTCAATACTACTCATACTACGTGGGGTTATTCCACCTTTCCAATTCCAATGTTTGCCTCCCTTGTTTGAATCAGATAATTTTTTTCTTGTTTCTTTAGAAGGTGTTCGTCCTAAATTATATTTATTATTTTTACTTGACTCACCAATTCTCTTTTTAGATATATCTGTATGTTTATACCCCGTGTGCTCTTCAGCTTGTTTTCTTACTATTTCGCTTGTCTCTTTTGTTAAACCTTTATTCCAAGGGGTATAACCTTTTTTAAATTTTATCATTATCTTCTCCTTGTTAAATTATCTAATGATTTAAGTAGCTTGAGGATCTGAAGCCAAAATCGGCGTAAACGTTAGACCAGTAGACCCAAATGAAGTATCGGCTGTATATTCTTTGAACCCATACTTTCTGACAACAGTTCTAACATCTATGTTAGCATCATAAATAATATTATCACTTAATTCTTGAGAAGTATCCGCTAACACATCTAACAAAGGAACATATAAAGTACCAGTCTCCGCTGATGGATTTGGAGAAACTGTTTGAAATGCACTACCACTAATAGTTGTATAAGTATAAGTAGTATCGCCAACCCTTAAACTGCCTGATTGGGGCACTTTATTAATATCAATAGATCCAC
>JAGLZA010000361.1 GCA_023131835.1 Caldifarciminota bacterium | reverse complement strand
TAATAGTAGATGGGAAATTGGTTGGGGTTGTTGGGTCTGCTAAAGATATTTCAGATCTTGTTTCAAAAGAAATTAGAGATCGTTGTACAAAACCTGGGATGATTGAGATTGATCTCGATTTGGAGTACTATATGGGTGTGAGTAGCGGAAAAAGAGAAAACGATTTAACAATGATATTGGAGAAGTATAAAGAGGGGTGTTAAAGGTAGGGTATGAGATATAGATTGACAATAGAGTATATTAGAGAATCTTTTGAGAAAGCCAAATATATACTGTTATCCGAGATATATGAAAAAGGTGTAAAGCTTGAGTATATTTGTCCAAATGGACATAGACATTCAACACTTTGGGGCAATTGGCAACAGGGTTATAGATGTCCATATTGTGCTGGACAAAATAAGCCTGATATAACAAGTATAAAAAGTGAATTTGAACAAGAGGAGTTTGTGTTATTAACAGAAGTTTATGTTAACAATAGAACAAAGTTAGAGTATATTTGTCCAAATGGACATAGACATAGTATTTCATATGGTGCTTGGCAGCAGGGACAAAGATGTCCATATTGTCAAAGAAATGCAAAATTGAATTTAGAATACATAAAGTTTGCATTTGAAAAAGAAGGGTGGGTTTGTACTTCGGAAGAGTATATAAATTCACATTCAAAACTCGATTACATTTGTCCAAATGGTCATATAGGAACGATTCAATGGGGTAATTGGCAACAAGGTAAAAGGTGTCCCCAATGTTCAGGGAATGTTAAGAAAACAATTGAGTTTATAGGGGATGTGGTGTCCAACGATGGATACTCAATGTTATCCACTGAATATGTAAATGCTCATTCTAAACTATATGTAGAGTGTCCAAAAGGACATCGTTATTATGTAACGTGGAATAATTGGAGAAATGGTAGGAGGTGCCCCTCTTGTACATCTGCGGTATCAAAATGGGAATCTGAAGTTAAGGGATATGTAGAAAGTTTAAATATATCGTTTCTATCCAATAATCAGTCCATATTAATAAATGATTTTACAGGTAAAAATTTAGAATTAGATCTTTGGTTTCCACAACTAAATAAAGCCATTGAATGTAATGGATTGTATTGGCATTCTGTTGAAAAGGTTGTTAAAAGAGATAAAATTAAACTTGAATTGTGTAAAGAAAAAAGTATTGATTTATTGATTTTAAATGATGAAGAATGGGAAAACAATAAACCATCTTGTAAAAATAAAATAGATAATTTCATCGTGGTTAAGGAGGTAATATAAAGTGAATACAGATAATAAAATATATTTAGAAGCTGATATTAAATTAGAAGAAGAGACCCCTGAGTTAAAGGAGTGTGCCTCTAAAGCCATAGAGTTGCCTAGCGTGGAAGATA
>JAGLZA010000360.1 GCA_023131835.1 Caldifarciminota bacterium | reverse complement strand
AAATTGGCAGCCATTTATTGTAGTATGCACCTTTCCAGGGATGTGTTACCACCGTTTGATTTTCTACCGCTATAATGTCTTTATAATCGCCATTCCGTAAAGCCTTTAAAACACCTTCAAGCTGCCACGGCGGAGTAGAGCAGGCAGGGTAATATAAACTCCACGAAAGATTTAGTTTTATGATCGTTTTGTTCTCTTTGGGTAAAATCTTCTCGCAATCCGCAAGGTGCATTAAGCGATTGTAATCTTCAATTACGGTTACCGGGGATGTTTTTAATACTGCTACTTTAGACATTTCTCACACCATCTCTATTAGTTGTTCCTTATATTTAAGACTTTTGTTTTTCTTACCGTCTTTTTTCCTTTTGAAGACCAAATACACAGACAAACCCATAATAGCTCCATACCACAGCGTTCCGAATCTTACGATGATTGCTATTCCGACAGATGTAGCTGGCACGAAACCAAAGAATTGAAGCAAACCAGAGATCGTGGCTTCTGCAATACCCAACCCACCCGGAATCATACTTACTGCACCTGCCAGCGAGGCGAAGCTGAAGATGAAGGTTGCCCGTGTTATATTTATAGATTGATTAAACCCAAGAATGACAATGTACATGCCAAGGCACTCAAAGAACCATCCAAAAGCACTCAACAATGACATTCCAATCAAACCCTTTAGTTCCATTGTTGCTTCAAATGTTTTATGCATTGTTTTGATATTTCCTGCATATTTTCCCATTTTTGTCTCTAATTTTGATATTATCCAGTTCGAAGTAGTTTTGGATTTAACGGTGGCAAAGAATATTGAAAATAGCAAAACCAAAACCAAAATGAGATAAATGCCTTGTTTGTAGTATAGAACGCCAAGAAGAGATAAGATAGCCAAGCCAAGAACATCTGTGATTCGTTCAACGGTTACCACAGGAATGGTCTTACTCAACTCTTCTCCATTTATGTCTTTTATAAGCCATCCCTTCCATATTTCGCCTACCTTGCCAGGTGTTATAATCATAGAAAGACCGCTGAAAAAGACGAACAAATTGTCCTTGAGATTTAGATGAACGCCAGCCCTTTTAAGGAAGAAATCCCATTTAAGGAATCTGAAGAGGTAGTTCGTTGTGGTAAGAGCAAATAGCAGGAAAAGAAAAGTCCATCGAAAATCTTTCATTGCCAAAGCAAGTTTTCCGAAATCTGCGTATATACCCATGAGCAGATATACGACAACCGCAAAAAGAACGATTAGCCAGACCTTACTGTTTTTCTCCATAGTTTCAACACCTTTGTCCCAACATGATTTACAAGTGATGACCTCTTCCCAAATATCTTAATATCGTTTTTAATGAGCGATTCTCTGATGTCCTCTGTTTCTGTGATTATTCCAGCATTTCCGATTTCCCGTGCGAAATGAGCATCACTTCCAGCAGTAATCGTTAAATTGTGTTTCATTGCAAATTCAACTGCATTATTATTGTATCTTTGAAAGACGCATCTTGAGTTGAATCCTTCAATGCAATCTACGAATTTCGCATCCTCTTTTGTAGGATGAAATGCGGAATGCCTTAATTCATCGAAGGGATGCGGCATTACAACAATTCCATCTTGCGCCTTAATCTCAGAAATAACACCTTGAACATCCTTTGATTCGATTTCTTCTTCGAGGAAAAAGCCGATTATCTCTCCTCTTTCTGTTGATATTTCAGAGCCTACTATTACTGTGAAATCTTCTGTTTCATACTTCTTTGCTTTTAATCCACCTTTTATAGTGTTGTGGTCTGTAATTGCGATACCATTCAGTCCTCGCTTTACGGCGATTTTTACGATTTCTTCTGGGTCGAGAATTCCATCTGAGGAATATTTCGAGTGGACGTGAAGGTCGTATTTCATTTTAGTTCCCCCGAGATTCTGCTACATTTCTCACTATTTCTTTGTTTATTAGCACTCTAAATTTGAGTCCGCATAGTTTATTACATATAATGAGTCCCATGTATTCATTCCCGGTACATCTTCTCCGTTTCTCGATGCAACTTTAACAAAAGTAATGTTTTTAATGGGTATACTCTCCCCAATTGCAAGCTTCTTATCTTTATTATACAATTCCTTTAAAATAGTATTTTTATATTCATCTCTATAATTAAATGCCTCTGACACTACAATAAAATCTGGTTTATAATCCAATAAAAAATCAGATAAGTCACTTCCATTTCTTAGGTACGGTAAGATTTCTCCGCCTACAATCCCATCTAAGCTAATTGCATGAGAATCTAAATAATATTGAGCTTGTATCTCATAAAGTAGAACGCTATCGTTTTGGCGTGATACTCTATTAAGCGTATCTGCTAGATCTTTCTCTAATATGGTATTCATATCATATACATAGGCATTATGAGCAATACGTAATTGGAAACCACATACAATCAGAACAAGGAGAACACCTACCACCAAGATAATACTTTTTCTTGCAGTGATATGCCTCACTTTATTATTCAATGTAGACACTGATTTTTTGTAAATTATATACACTCCTAAAGCTGCTGTAACACATAACAGTGGCATTATTGGAAATATATATCGGTAGAATAGATATGAGTATTTTATAGTGAATAAGGATATAATTATTATGGCTGGAAGAATACAAAGGAAAAAATGATCTCTTTTAATATTGTACTTTTTATAAAATATTAATGATATCACAGAAAAAATAATATATGGCAAGAACAGAATATTTAAAAGTGATTTTGATATCAATTTAAGCTGCTCTACAAAAGTATCCATAACAAATCTTTCCGAGAATGTCATCTCTCTTGCAGCGATACTACTTGGAATCAATTGATGTGTGTTTAAAGCCAACCAAATATAATAGCTAGACGAAATAAGCAAAGCAAGAAAACCAGAAATTACTAAATACTTCAAATACATCCGCTTCTTAGTATTGTAAATTAAATAAAATATATAGCAAAACACCACCAAGTCTACTAATACAAGCTCAGGTCGTACCAATGGGCAAATGCCAGCGATTAAACTGAAAATAATCCATGAAGAAATCTTCTCAGGCTGTTCTGAAATAATTTTCTCTCTTAAGATGAAGGTATAATAAACTAAGATAAGACTTGCTAAGCCAGCTAATATACTATCATACAAAGTAGCTGTTAAAAAGTGTCCATTAGGATTAATGAACCACAAAGCAGCACTTAATAACGAGAAAATACGATTATCTAAAAGCTTCTTTGAAAGAAGATAAATTAAAAAACCCGTTAAAACAAATATAAATAAAGAAAAGAGTTTGATTGGGAGTAAAGAAGGCTCATTAGTAGGTAAATAAAAAATTGACAATAAGAGGGCCAACAGAGGGCTAGTTGCTCCACCAACTGGACCGATATTGCCAAAATAAAATAATCCATTTTTCATCGATTTAGCAAAAACCAGCGCTATAGAAGAATCACCACTGTTTGTTGGAAATAAAATTATTGTAGAGATAATGCCAGTTACAATACATGCAAGTAAACTCAGTTTTGTTACTATGTGAATAAAATTAGAAACATCTCCTTTGGTTGTGCGCCAATTTAACCAATTCTTCCCTTTCATTCTATCACTTCCGCATTTCTTCTCCCCAAAAATTCTCTTTTTTCATCAAATCCCACCTCCAACTCTAACCACCACATCAGGAATTCCACAAAGTATCAAAACAACCAAAACCGCCCACAAAACCATGCACATCACCATCCCCCTATCCCTAAATATCATCTCCGTCTCGCCGCCGAAGTTCTTCGCATGAACCAAAAACAGGTACCGGAAAAGACCATAAATCGCAAAGGGAATCGTGAGCATCATGTAAATATTATCTGCAAGGAAAGTATATAGAGAATACGATATGATCAACGCACCCGAGGTAATGCTGATCATCTGTTCAAGCATTTCAGTTGAATAATCTTCAAGAATTTTGCGATGAACCTTTGCTTCCTCGCCCAGTAAAATCAATTCATGCCTTCGCTTTCCCAGTGCCAAAAACAAAGCCAGCAGTAAAGTGCAAATGATGAGCCAGGGGGAGATGAAAACAACAATTGCTAAACATCCTGCAACTGCACGGATAACAAAGCCGATAGCAATGACCAAAATATCAACGATGATAAGCTGTTTTAGGAATAGTGAATAGGATAAAATCAAGAGGAGATATACAATCGAAATGATGAGAAAAGGGATATTTATTAAATATGCTCCTACTCCAGCACTGATGATCAACATTATTGCAAACAACAAAGCGTGGGATGCTTTTAGCTCACCGGAGGCAATCGCTCGTTTGCGTTTAATAGGATGCTCTCTATCCTTTTTCATATCTAAAATATCGTTGACGATATATTCGCTTCCGGAGAGCATGCAAAAGATAACAAATGCCGGGATTACGGCAAACCACATCTTAAGATTCAGGAGGTTCATAGAAAAGATAATGCCAACGAATAGCAAGAGGTTTTTATACCATTGTTCCGGGCGAAGAGTTTTGATTATCGAGGTTATCATATTATCTTCCTATTTATCCTCCATTCAGACCTAAGTTTTCTGATAAACTTTGATGCTTTTTCTACATCTA
>JAGLZA010000036.1 GCA_023131835.1 Caldifarciminota bacterium | reverse complement strand
CTCCATTTTAACAACTTCGTTGTAGTTGATTTGTTTATTGGTGAATTGGTAAAATAGTAAATCTGTTAAACCGTTGGACCGTTTGTCCGTTAATTGAATTTTATGTAGAAGTTAAATGGGGGGGTTGCTTTTTTAGGGGAATGTGATATAATGATAGGGCTAAATTAAAAATACTGCATCAAAAAAAGGTTTTTGAATTTTTCCTCTGATATTCCCTGATAGAAAAAAATCGCAAAAAAGAAAGGACTGTAAAGTCCGCAGTTATTTATGATACATCAGGAACTACGGAATAAATGTATAAACTTTAAAGTTAACGGAGGTATAGTAATATGGTACAAGGTACAGTTAAATGGTTCAATGACCAAAAGAAATTTGGCTTCATATCCAGAGCAGAAGGAAACGATGTTTTTGTTCATGCATCTTCTCTTAGAGACGATCTCCTTACATTGAATGAAGGCGACATGGTTGAATTTGAAGTAGTGGAAGGTCAAAAAGGACCAAAAGCAGATAACGTAACAAAGATAAACTGAATTTTAAGTTCTGTATTTAAGACTTACAATTCAGTACATAGATTTTTATAATTTATGTGAATGGGTTTTGAATGGGGACGGTGCTTTAATCTGTGACAGTAGCACCAACAGTCTAGAGTCGAATGATAGTTAAATGGTTGAGTGTTTAGTTCACCCTCCCCAAACTCTTGACATTAATCTTTAGTACTAATATAATGTATTTGGAGTTATCCAGAAACATTTAATGTTTTATATTGCTTGAATATGATAGATTTGTTATTTATATTGGTACAGATAAACCTATGTTATTGAAAGGATCCTTATGGAACACAAAGAGTACAGAAAACTGCATGCTGAATGGTACGATTTTGCTTCTTCAGAAGTTGATCATCATGAAGAGATAGAATTCTGGGTGCGGAGTATTGATGCATCGGGAGAACCTATACTTGAACTTGGCAGTGGTACGGGCAGAGTTTTGGTTCCCCTTCTGGAGCGAGGCTTTGACATCGTTGGAATCGATACATCCCAGGATATGATGGAGAGATGTCGTACAACATGTAAGGTGAAAGGCCTGAAGGCCGAGTTGTATGAGCAATTGATGCAGGAGTTCGATCTCCCCCGCAAATTTGGTTTGGTGATTCTTGACTCGGGTGGTCTTGGTCTTTTCACCTCTGACCAAGACATACATTCAACATTTGTGCGGGTGATGAAGCACTTGAAACCGGGCGGTCTATTCATCTACGAGTTTGAGCCGGTGCCTGCCGAAGAGAACGAGAATAAAAATGACAACAAATGGTCTGGTGGCTGGTTGCGCGGACCTGATGATGTGGTCATCGCTTGGCGCAACCAAATGAAACACGATCCGGTCACTCACATATGGGAGACGTTGTTTGTTGTTGAGAAGTTTGTCGGCGGGCGCTTGGTCGAAACGGAAGCGAATGAGAGAATGGGGCGTTTCTTTACCGTTGAGGAAGCTGTGCAGTACGCCAAGTCTGTAGGATTCGAAGGGATAAGAGCGACAAATTGGTTGACTGAAGAGCCGCCAGACAAAGATTCGAAAGTAATAACTGTCCAATGCAGAAAGCCTGCTGAGAAGGTCGATTAGGTATTGGAAATAGACGCTTGGGAATCAAGACTTCTATAACAACAGCGTTCTGCGGACAGAGCCGCAGACGCAGAACGTTAGCACCAAAAAATCAAAAAGGAGGAATAAAAAATGATAGCATGTTGCGGATTAGATTGTTCTAAATGTGAGGGGTATCTTGCTACGCAAGCAAATGATGATAGTAAGCGTGTTGAAGTTGCAAGCAAATGGTCAAAACAATACAATGCCGACATCAAACCGGAGCATATAAATTGCGATGGCTGTAAAAATGATGGCCGTAAGTTTTTTTACTGCGAGAATCTATGTGAAATTAGAAAATGTTGCATGAAAAAAGATATAGAAAACTGTGCTATTTGCGATGAATACATATGTGAAACCCTTTCAAACTTCATTAAACTTGCTCCACAGGCTGGCGAAGCATTAGAAAAATTGCGCTCGGGACAAGAATAGGAAAGAACAATGAAGGATACAACAGATAAGTTCATTTCTAAGCTAACGACTGACAAGAGAAACATCGTGACAAAGTTAATAGAATTAGCGTCAAAATTTTCTAATAAATCAGAAGAAAGTAGGGGACGGGGGTTGACATTTTGGCAGTAGGGCTCGTTGGGTTCAAAGAATTCGTTAGGTTGTGAAATAGTCAATTAGTTAAATGGTTTATTAGTTGATTGGACAATTGAGTTAGGATTTAGGGATTTGGATTTTGGATTTAGGGCCAACCCGATCCTCACCAAGGAAGAGGGCAAGACATGTCTTGCCCCTACGTGGGAAAAGCGAAGATGCCATACTGTGGGGTCGGTGCTTGACTTTTGACACCTTCTAACTTTACCTTTTTACATCTAAACCCCCCGCTAATTCACAGAGCCTCACCCCCTTATTACACATTTCAGTCCGTAACCAAAATGTATAATAAGGAATCCAATCTTGCTATATTTTATGTTTTAATTATTGTTCATATAATAAAATGGACGTCAAGTATGGTATATTTGATATTTATATTAATACACACAGACTATGTTAGGACCATATTAGGAACTAATGCGTCGGCAAAGGAGGAGTGCTATGAAGAAAAATTCGTTGGGGTTTCTTGCGTTTACGATTGGCAGTTTGTTAGTAGGCTGTTCAGCTCTCGGCCCACAAGCTCCACTTGAAGATGGATTATATCTGAGTTACGACTTTGAGGGTTCGACGATTCGCGTGACCTTCACAAAGATCAATAACAATCAGTTTCGAGCAACGGTTGACATTGGATCGGAAGATATGATGGCCACGAGCACTTCAACCAAAGGTGAGCAAGTCGTGGTCAATAGGCAGTTGAAAACCGCCGATGGGACCATTTTTGAATTGGAAGCCCTCGGTCCGCTATGGATTCCTCCTGGGTCGGTCAAAGCCGGCAGCATCGTATACGGCGATCGTGTTGACGAAGTTAAACGGTGGAAAGGGTGGGATGTCGGCGTGGTGAGGGCCAGTTTCGGTGTCGGAGGGGCATGGCGTGGCGAATGGTATTACGAGAAGACCACGGGGTTTTTAGTTGGTGGCAGCAAGTCCACAGCCGTGTCCGGAGAGGGTGGAGGCTCGCACTTCGTACTGAAGGAGACGAATCTCGCAGATCTGTCGTTATAGCGCATCGTTTTCAGACCGAACGGGGACGGTACTAATTTATTTTTCCATCTTTCCCTCCGAAGACGCGGAATGGGGGTTGACTTTTTAAATGCTTATAAATAAAGTGAATAAGAGAACAAAAAATAAAGGGGAGTTTAGATGGTTGAAAATAGCCGTGATTGTAATTTTATTAGTACAGATAAATTTTGGTTAATATTAAAAAGAAAAACCGGAAACAGGTACAATGATTGAATTAGCACAGCTAACAAGCGTTTTCACCAATATAAGCAACTGGCTAGAAACCGTTGCAGAACTGCGTGAGAAACGCGAGAAGCGTTTTAAGAAGGCCCTTCATGCAATATATTTTGCTGCTAACGAGACTAGAGCTTATGTGGCCACTTTAAAAAGACGCAAGAAGCCAAACAGGGAAAGAGAATGTGCACTTTCCCATCTTTGGAGTGATGCAGCGATTGAGTTACGAAAACTTGATCCACTCCTTGCTGATACTTGCATCCTTAAATCTGAATACTGGTCTGATCCAACCGACTGGAGCCACAACGAAATTGATAGCGCGAGAATATCGCTAAAGGAGATCTTTGACATGAGTCGCGAGTTGTTACAAAAGTAGAATGTTTGCGGGTGGGGTGCTTGAATTTGTGACAGTAGGGTTCGTGGAGTTATGAAATAGTGAATTAGTTGATCGGTATATCAGTTAAGTCGTTTTTGTTGGTCCAAGATGCATAGTCTTTAGTCGAGAGTCAAGAATTGGAAGCCCAAGCTCCTCACCAGAGATTGCTTCGTCGCTTCGCTCCTCGCAATGACAATTTGTTGGGTGGTATGTGATATGTAATATGTGCATATTCATCTTCTATCTCATAACACATATCACCTGCTTGTCTTCTCGCTTGACTTCTATCACATATCACCTTTTCCCTTGCGTTCTTTGCGAGTAAAAGGGGGAAGTGGGGATTTTTATATCTTGACAAATCTGAAAAACATTATTTATTGAATGTAAAATAACCTTAATTTTTTAAAAAGGAGGGTTTATGAGGATTATTAAAGGTTTTCTTCTGGCTTTTATTGTGCTTACTACCAGTGTTGGTTGTGAAAAGATCTATCAATTTACAGAAGGCAAAATCTCTGGTATCAATACAATTGAGAGTCTTGATAAAGGAGCGGTTTTTAGTTTTGCGATTATGAGTGATAACAAAGGCGATTCCCCTGAGGACAAAAAACAATTTGCCAATATGGTGCAATGGATTGAGGAGAGTGGTGATAAATTTATTATTGGGGTAGGAGACCATGTCAAAAAGGGCTGGGACAATAATTTCCTGCATTTCTTAAAGGAAAACGAATGGTGGCATGAGCGTTTTTATCCCAATGTTGCTGATGGAGAGAATGAATTCTATGGTAAAAATCAGGGAGACTGGGGGGCTGGAGCTCCTATCCTGGATGAAGTGGCTCTTTTTGAACGGTCAAATGTATCCATCAGGGAGAATAAATGTGAATACTATGCAAAAATCAAGGTGAAGGGTTACACTGTTCATCTGATTCAATTACACTATTCTGATCAACCGAAGGTGGATAGTATTGCTTTTACACAGGATTCTAAACAGTACCTGATGGATGTCCTTAATTCAATAGAAAAGGGTCCGAAAGACATTATTATTGCTGCTGCCCATTCAAGAACCGGATTCTGGATCGAGCAACTTTCTGATGAGCAACGAGATGTGGTTCTGGATAAATGTGACCTTGTGCTTTCTGCAACAACCCATTTCTTCGAAAGGATGATAATTCCCGGATATGAGGATAAAGGTCCACTGATAATAAACACCGGGTCTATAACCTACCCCTGCGCTTATTGTCCATACGGATATGTTCAAGTTCATATTCTTAAAAAGCCATTTACCCTGGTGGTTCAGTATATAAATGCTGATCGACCGAAAAGAGAGATGCAATACCAGGAGTATGCATTTATAAAGATTATCGGTGGAGAAATTCTTACAACGAACTTTCGAAAAGTAAGACCCGAAGAAGATATGGACCGTGTTGTGGGAACGGTTCCGCAAGACTTCTCAAAGGAAGAGATGGATAGTGTTGTGAAAAGTATATACCTTGAGGTGGCTGATGCTGAAGAAGCCTATATCAGTGCCAGGTTAGGACTCAAGGAAGGCGATATTACATATCGCAAACTATGGGATGTATTCCCGTATAATAATGAAATATATCGGTTGACTTTAACAGCTGAAGGAGTGCGGTCGATTTTCGAAAAAGAAATACCTGTAAAGGGGCGTAAGGAGATAACCATTGCTATCAGCAGTTATAACGGCGATTACATTATTGAAAAGCTGAATCTTCCTGAAGAGAAGATTGTAAAGACTGGCAAAAAAGATATTCCCCTACTGGAAGAGTGGGTAAAGGGACAGGAGTAGCAAGAACAGCTATCGGTCGACAGCTTCCAGCAAAACAGCTATCATCGATCTACATACAGCAGTCTCTACAGATTCCCACTCGGTGGTAGACAGATATGACAAAAGAAGTCCAGCGTCCAATGTCAGGAGTCGAGAGACAAAGACAAAGAGTTAGTGAGTTGGTCAGTTAGTCGGTTCTTCCCAAACCTCCCATGAGATTGCTTCACTGGGGTCAGGCAGGAAGAAGAGTTCGCAATGACATTGTTCGCAATGACTATTTGTTGCGTTTATTGAGTTTGTTAGGTCCATTCCTAATTAACTATTTGACTATTTAACTTTTTCTTGAATATCTCTGTGTCCTTTAAAAATACACACAATAAAGGGGCTTGGTGGGGTTCTGCGTTCATCTGCGGTCAAAAAATTGGGAGGTGTGTGTCCAAAACAACTACTTGACATTGATGTGATATTTGTATAGAATAATTGCATAGTGAAAGAATCAAGAGTGGAATATCATGGTGTATTCTATCGTTATAGTGGCATATCCTTTAGATATAATCGAGGATGGAACCATAAGAGATTTTTAATAAATATAAATAAGATAAAAAGTGGAGGATTATATGAAAAACCACAAAAAATCAAATAGTATTTTCTACCCCATTATCTTTACGGTCTTGATAGGACTTCTCTGGGCAGGAACAACTGTTCCAGTCTATGCTGAAAATCCAAAAGATGACAATCATTCAAGCTCGGTGAGAATTTCCTGGGATGAATTTAAGAAATTCCTGAGATTAGATGTTGATGAGGTTGTATTGAGTTGGGATGAGTTTAAAAAACTCCTCGCACAGACTGGAAGTGAAGTCAAGGTAGAATACAATATCCAAAATGGGAAGGTGGTGCTCCAGCGTGACCAGTTCAAGAAGTTACTTGCTCAAATGAAACCACCGGATGTCACTCCGCTCAGGCCACCGAGTGATTATCTCATTACAAAGGCAGAATATTTTGGTGTTATGAAAAAGAAAAGCACAACCTTTACTGCTCGATTCTACCTGGAAATATTTAAGAAAGAGAGAAGTTCTTATCCTAAGATTCGTCTCTTGCCTCAAAGCGTCGCACTACGAGAAATAAAATTAAATAATGCGAAAGCCTTGATAATGATTGAGAATGGTTGGTATGTCCTCACAACAGATAAGGTTGGTCAGCATATAATCGATTTAGAATTCTCTGTTAAGTCAGATATCGATAAAGGGCCAGATGTTCTTAATCTTACTATTCCCCAGACAGCCATTACATTATTCAAGATTGACATACCGATAAAGGATGTAACAGTGGAGATTCCTCAGGGGAAGCATATGACCATATCAAGGGTTGGAGGTCACACTATTGTTGATGCGGTGCTCTCAACAACAAGTTACATCCAGCTTAAATTGCATCGCGTGATTGTGGTAGAGAAAAAAAGAGGACCTGCTAAGATATATGTAGAGACTATGAACCTTCTCTCTATTGAAGATGACGCTCTGCGGGCAACTACAAGGTTTAAACTGAACATCTTACAAAATGCTATTTCTAACATTAAGATGTATATCCCGAAAGGTTATAGCGTGCTCTATGTGAGGGACCAAAGATGGCAGGAGATAAGGGATTGGAAAACCGAAAAAGTAAAGGATAGGGAAGTGCTCACTGTGCCTTTTGAAGGCGAGAAGGAGGGCACGGTCATATTTACGGTGGTATCAGAGAAGATATTTACAGAAAAGGAGAATGAGATTGAATTCAACGGATTTCGCACCTTGAAAGCCATCAGGGAAACAGGTTATGTGGGGGCTGAGAAAAAGAGCACTGCAGAAGCAGAGATTTTCAAATCTGAAAATATAGACAGGGTGGATATTCAGGAATTGCCTCTTGAACTTGTAAATATGTCTGCAAAACCCCTCATCTTTGGGTTGCGATATCTAAGGCATCCCTTTCTTCTGACATTGAGAATCACCAAACACGAGGAACTTCCCGTAGTAAACACGGTAATAGATAATGCATTTGTGATGTCAGTGTTTTTGGAGGAAGGCAAGGTAATAACAAGGATTGTCTACACTATGCGAAATACAGGGAAGCAGTTCCTCGAACTTGAACTGCCCTTGAATGCAGAGATATGGAGTCTTTATGTTAACGGAAAGAGAGAAATCCCCGCAAGGAATGAGGAAGGGAGGTTTATGATACCGCTTGCGCGTTCGAGAATAGTAGGTGAGAATATTGCTTCCTTTGATGTAGAGGTACTCTATTATTACAAGATCAACAAGTTTGCTATTACAGGAGCAAAGCGATTACAATTTCCCACAGCTGATGTCGTTATCAGCAGAATGTTATGGTCTTGCTACTTTCCCGATGATTATCGATTCATTCATTTTGGCGGTAATGTAGAGAAAGAGAAACTCGCTACAGGTATCCGTCCTCTTTTAGGCAAGACACGTGTCTTCAATTATGATGAGATTAATGGATATAACCGGGCTCTGGAGGATTGGGAGGGTTCAACTGAACAGGTTGCGGATAAAAGGATTAGAAAGACGCAAAAACTGTTAAAGAGCGAGTTCAGAACAAGTGCATTGAATAAAAAGGATGCTTTTCTGGGACAACTCAGACAGGAGATAGATTTTGCCGAGAATATCCAAAGAGAACAACAACAGGGTATTATCAGTGGGGGAGCGGCAGGTATGGCGCTGCTCAAGATTGAGATTCCTACCTCAGGTCAACTTTATCGGTTTGCGAAAACCCTTATAGAAGGTGAAGAGTTGTATCTGGATTTTCAGTATGTAAGGGGATGGATAAGCACAGTTATCAAGATACTCATACTTTTCCTCCTAATTTATATTATTTACCTTCTGCGGTTAAAGATCAAGAATAAATATATGAGGATTAAGGAATGGGCCATATCTCATCAAGATTTCTGGGATAAATGTAAATCTCCTGAAGGAGTACTGACTATTCTTGGTTTAAGTGCTATAGTTTTTTGGTTTGTTTTTAGGTTCTTCTTTGTCATCTTCGTTCTCCTTTTCCTTATTGTCTGGCTTAAGCCTGATTGGATCTTTAAAGAAGGGCGAAAATGAAACAACGAAATAGTACCAGGAAGTATATCCGGATAGGAGTCATCTGTTTTGTCTTGTCGAGTATTTTATCGAGCACTCCTTTACAGGCGAATAGTGTTGCAGAAAAAAAGGAATCGAGCAGCATAACTCTGGACTGGAAAGAATTCCAATCGATACTGAAACTTGATGTCGATGAGGTCAAACTTTCCTGGGACGAATTTACAAAACTCTTATCGCAGACAGGTTTTCGTGTCATACCACAATATAAGGTGGACGGTGGAAATGTCATCTTGACAAGGGAGCAATTCAAGAAGATTATTGATCAGATGAAGCCACCAAGGACAGGGATTCTTACTCCCCCTCGCGATTATTTAATAAGAAAAGGGAGTTATAATGGAGTTGTGGGTAGTAAGAGTACGCAATTCAGCGCAGTTTTAGAGCTGGAAATTTTTAAAAAGGATAGGAAGTCTTATTTAAAGATACCACTGTTTCGTGAGGAATTAGCCATTGAAGATATCCGTTTTGATGAGAAGCCAGCCTCAATCATTACTGAAGGAGGGTGGCATTATTTAAACACAGATAAGGTCGGAAGACATTCTGTGAGGGTTAAATTCTCTGTTAAATCATCGCTAGATAGAGGGACCCCGGGTTTGAACTTCAATATCCCTGAAACACCAATAACATATATTATGCTGAATATTCCAAAAACGGGTATAGATGTAACTATTGTAAACGCCCAGGAGTTAAGAACGAAAGAATCGGGAAGGCACACAATAGTGAAGGGGTATCTTACCCCTACCAGAGAGATGCGCATTTCCTGGAAGAGAAAATTCGAAAGGGTTGCCCGTGGCCCTGCCAGGATTTATGCTGAACTCCTTAGCCTTCTCTCTATTGAAGCAGATGCTATAAAGGTTACTACAACCGTCAAGTTAAATATAGTCCAGAATAAGATTACTTCAATTACACTTGCTATACCCCCGGGTTATCAAGTCCTTGGGGTAACAGGTCTGGGGAAGGGTATCTGGAATGTACGCGAAGAGAAGGGAAAGGAACTCCTGGATATCCCTTTTGAATATCCGGTTGAAGGGAATCAATATCTCACAATAAAATCAGAAAAATTATTACCTGAGGAGACGATGGTGACTGACTTCACTGGATTTGAGGTTATAGGCGCTAAGAGGGAATCAGGTTTTATTGCAGGTGAGGTGAAGAGTGGTGCAGAGGCGCATATTCAGGAGTTTGAAGGTTTAGATAGGATTGATTTTCAGAAAATCCCGCAGGAACTTAGTAGGCTTTCGCAAAGGCCAATACTTTTTGCCTTTAAATATATTCGGCATCCATATAATATTGTTGTCAGTATTATAAAATATGAGAGAGAAGAAGCTTTGAGCGCTATTATTGATTGCGCAAGAGGTATAACCCTCTTTTTAGAAGATGGGAAATTAGTTCATCAGTTTACATTTTCTATGCAAAATCTCTGGAATCAATTTCTGAAACTAAAATTACCCGAAGAAGCAAGCATCTGGAGTGTATATGTAGATGGAAAACGAGAGAAGCCATCTAAGGATAGCGATGGTATGGTATTGATTCCATTGGTGCGTTCCCAGAGGGAAGGAGAGGGAGGTGTTTTAAGACCTTTTGTTGTTGAACTCATCTATACTGAACCTGCCCAAAAGTTCGCAATTTTTGGAAAGAAAGAACATATCTTTCCTGCACCAGATGTCTTAATAAATAAATTAGAATGGGATCTTTATTTACCCGAGAATTATAATTATATCCATTTTGGAGGGGACCTGAAGAGGATGCGTGAGAGAGTAGTAAGAGTTACCGGGGAAATATCTTTAACTGAAAGAGGAAGAGGGGTATTAGAAAGTGATGAAGCAGATTTATCCAGAGGAAAAATAGAAGTATCCCAGAAGGAAATTGCAAAAGCACCTATGCCTGTACACATGAAAAGAGAAATCGCTCTGGGAACAGCAGGTTTACTCTCTGTAAGGGTGGATATACCTATCTCTGGTGAGAAATACCTTTTCTCCAAAAAGATTGTTGAGAAGGGTGAGTTGTTGCGTTTGAATTTTACTTATATGAATGAAAGAATAATCAATGGGTTTATAATCCTTCTTATTTTGATAGTTCTGTTTATCCTCTTTAAGATAAGGAGGATTCTCGCCTCCCCAATTATTGCTCTTGGGAAGGTTCTATCTAAATTGCCACCTTTAATAAAGAAATGTTTCGAACCCAGGATGTTACCTATTGTTATCTTGTTACTCTTTATTATAACCATATTACTCGATAGATTGTTCTATTTATATAGTTATTTCCCTTTGCTTCCTGTCGGGTTAGTATTCCTCTTTATTATATCTTTGATAAGGTTGTTTAAAAACCAGACTATACAGGTTTTGAAGTTCCTGTTGCGTCCCTCAGTTTCTTTATTGATAATTGCTTTATTGTTGGCGGTATTAATTAGAACCCGTTTATTCCTTGCGGTTTTACCTTTATTCCTGCTGCTTTTTATAGGATTTATTGTATCAATAATAAGGTTAATCATAAGTTTTGTAAAAGAGAGGAGGAATGGAAAGGAAGAGAAAGATGAAGAAAGGAAATAGATAATGAAAATTATTGTAAGGCTGTTTGTGGCTGTTATTATGTGGGTGTGTATTGACATTCTTGCTTTAATGGTAATACCTTCCTTGAGTCTATTTCAGGGGTTACTTGAATCGTATACATGGCTATCCAGAGGTGATATTACTCAGATTACATTATTAGTTGTTTCTTTACTCTTAATGTGTGTCTTCAGCAAGGGAAATTTATCGACATATGGTTTTAAATCAGTTAAGATTAGTCAATTGCTAAAGCCTGCACTTATAAGCATCATCGTGGCATTTACATTGATTGTGTTAAGTATCGTGATAATGATTATAGGTGGAGCCCAGGCCGAAGGAGGAGAATCTTCTGCAATGGCAGAAGGGGTACTAAAGCATATCATTTCGGTCTGGATAATAGCAAGTATTTGTGAGGAATTCTTTAGCAGGGGGTTATTACAGGGTTTTCTCGATCCTTTTAAAAAATATGGGTTCAGACTATTCAGAGCGTATATCAGTGTTCCTGTAACAATCAGTGCTATAGCGTTCGGACTTGGCCATCTGTGTTTATTAGGCAGGATTAATACCTTATTCCTTATAAATATTCTGATCTTAGCTACAGTACTTGGATTTATTGCAGGATATTATCGGGAAAAAACAGGGAGTATTATACCGGCAATAGTCGTGCATCTATTGTTTAATATAGTAGGCTCTATTCCCTTGCTCTTGATGAAATTAATGCAAGGGTAAATATATTTGTACATATAATCTACTCACCCCCAATTTTTACCACAGATAAATGTATATATTTTACAGATAAAACAAATCAAACCGTAAATGTAGGGACAAGATATATCTTGTCCTCTGTAGGAGCAACTTCCCGGTTGCGATTTCAAATTGTAGGGGCAAGACATGTCTTGCCCTGGGGGTTCTTTCTTGTTAGTGATAATTGAATGAAGCACCGACCCCAATCCACAAATGCAAAGAACCCCTGGCATATAACATAAGGTTTGTAACCCAAAAGTAGGAGAATTTATTACCATCAGTTTATAAAGAGGTTTTAATAGATAAAAAGAAGGATTTTATTTTAAATTTATATCAATCGGATAATCGGTGTTTTCCTTTACGCACTTGGCGTGGAAAAAAGCACCCAAAGCAACTCAATCTAACTTACTACTAAATAATTATATTACCCTATAGAATTAGCGGATGTAGAACCAATTTTCTACTGTGGTTTTTTTATCAGAAAAGGCATCCTTCACTGTAGTAACAATTTTATATTTTCCCTTATCAAATCCTGTAAATGTATAAGTAAAAGTTAATGAGATTTCTGTGTTGAAATTCCAGGATTTAAAATTGAGACTTGCGAACTCTTTTTGGCCTCCAAGAATTTTTCCCTTTTCATCCTCCAGAGTGAAATCGGCAGTAAAACCAAATTCATAGTAGCCTATTGGATTTCTCTTGAGTTTATTACCGATGGGTTCCATATAAAGATAGATAGGGTCACCTGAGGTAAAAGTATTTCCTTCCTTTGGTTCATAAATACCGAAGGAATTATCTCCACTGTTCACGAATTGTACATTATTCAGAAGCAGCGGAGACTCTTTCCAGAATATTTCTATGGAAGAACACAGCGACTCATAAGCTTTAATATAATCCTTTTCTTCCATTGAGCTTCTGAACTGGGAGAAGGCTATTTCAAAGGAATCAGTGGCTTCAACTGCTGTTTTATTAATTCCCTTTTCTGTATCTCCGGCAGACAACAACAATACACTTAACCAACAAACCAATATTTCTTTCATGAATCCCTCCTTTTATTCCTTCCTGATTTTGCAAAGCCGCTCTTTAAAAATCCACTTTACTTTTTAATATAGGCACCGGTGATTAATAGTTAAGGTAGTAGGGGCTCTGCGTCCTCTACGGGTAAAGAAGTAGGAGGTAGGAGAAGGCAAGTGCCTACTTAACAAGAATAAATTAGCACCAATCCCAATGGGAACAAAAATGTCGAAATGTCAAGAACCGTCCCTATAAAAACCTATAAAATTTAGGCACCGAATCACTTGACTTTTGAGTCTTCTGACTATATACAATGAATAATGGAGATTAAATGAGAGGAAAAATGTCAAAATGTCAAGCACCGACCCCGCAGGGTTGGAGATTAAAGTGGCGAAAATAGGTTTTGATAACAAGAAATATTTAAGGGAGCAAACCGAAGCGATTCTTGAACGGGTGACTATGTTTAACGACAAGTTATACCTGGAATTTGGTGGTAAACTGATTTTTGATTATCATGCTTCAAGAGTTTTACCGGGTTTCCATCCCAATGTGAAGATGCAACTGTTGCAGCATCTCAAAGATAGAGCCAATATTTTGTTGTGTATTTACGCAGGAGATATTGAACGTAGAAAAGTAAGGGCTGATTTTGGTATTACTTACGATGTGGATACTTTAAAATTAATAGATGATTTAAAAGATTGGGGTTTGTCTGTTAAAGCGGTTGTTATTACCCGCTTTGATAATCAGCCAGCGGCTACAATATTCAAGAATAAACTAGAGCGCAGGGGCATAAAGGTTTACACACACCGGTATACCAAAGGTTATCCTACAGATGTGGATACGGTTGTAAGCGATGAGGGTTATGGTGCTAACGAATACATTGAAACCGATAAGCCATTAGTAGTTGTTACTGGCCCTGGTCCGGGAAGCGGAAAGCTGGCCACCTGTCTTTCGCAATTGTATCATGATTATCGTCGAGGATTAAGGGCGGGTTATGCCAAATTTGAAACCTTCCCAATCTGGAATCTCCCTTTGAAGCATCCTGTTAATGTTGCTTATGAAGCAGCCACCGCTGATATCCGTGATTTTAACATGATTGATCCCTTTCACTTAGAATCTTATGGAAAAACTGCTGTTAACTATAACCGTGATGTGGAAGTGTTTCCGGTCCTGAGGCGAATTCTGGAAAAGATTATGGGTACGGCTTTATATAAGTCACCTACAGATATGGGTGTTAACCGTGCAGGATATGGTATAGTTGACGATGCTGTGGTGAAGGAGGCAGCAAAACAGGAGATAATACGAAGATATTTTCGTTATAAATGCGAATATGTAATGGGGTTCGTGGATAGAGAAACTATACAGAGAGTGGAGTTATTGATGGAAGAGATGAATGTCAAACAGGAGGACCGTGTGGTGGTTGAACCTGCACGTCAAGCCGCAGTAGAGGCTCAGGAAAAGGGTAAGGGTAATGAGGGGATTTTCTGTGGTGCAGCTATTCAGCTTCACGACGGGACAATAATTACAGGCAAGAATTCCGTATATATGCATGCTGCGTCAAGTCTGGTGCTTAACGCTGTAAAAACATTGACGGATATTCCTGATAAAATCCATCTTTTGTCACCAATGGTAATAGAATCAATTGCAAGTTTAGGTAGATATATGCTAAAAGAAAAAACAGTTAGTCTGGATTTGGAGGAAACCCTCATTGCTTTGAGTATCAGCGCAACAACTAATCCTACTGCTCAGCTGGCGCTGGAAAGATTAAAAGACTTGCGGGATTGCGAGGTCCATATGACACATATACCTACGCCAGGAGATGAGGAAGGGTTACGCAAACTGGGAGTGAATTTGACCAGCGATCCTAATTTTTCCAGTAACAGTTTATTTGTGGCATAATCTGCCTAGTTCTTTGTTTTCGCTAATTTCCTTCCTTCCTTACTATAGTATAATGGTTTGGGATTGACTTCATATACGGCCAGCTGGGAAGACAGATAAATTCATATTCATAAGATAATCTAAAAGCCTCCCAGGGCAAAACATAGAGGCTGTTGAAAAACCCCTTTTTGTCATTGCGAATGACCGGGGGAAACATGGCAATCTCTTTATTTACAAGAGGAATTGAGATTGCTTCGTCGCTAACGC
>JAGLZA010000359.1 GCA_023131835.1 Caldifarciminota bacterium | reverse complement strand
TTTCTCAATTGGAGCGAAGCGACTTTCTTTTTGGCTAATTCAGTATATCAAAATGCGTATAATATTGAAACCCTGTGGCTTAAAGGTAGTTCGGGATGTATATTTGCAGCATAATCTACAGAGACAGGAGTCCGTCTGAGTCCAATTCCGGCTGTGAGTTGTTCATTGATGAAGCCAGAACGAACGATCAACCATTTATTTATCCCCACCTCTATCCCCAGATGATGATTGAATCCATAATCATCCTGGATAAGGTCCAGTTCCATAAGCACATCAACTGTTCCAATCATCCGTCTAACACCAAATCCCAGAAGATAAGAAGGTGCAATATGCTCTGTCCTTCCCTTCCATATAATAGGCGATGTAGTAAAATCCCTTATTAGGGCAGCAACGGAGAAATGTCCTTTATTATAGATAAAGCCAATGTCAGTTCCAGCCCCATAAGCAACCTCGTTCAATATCCTCTTATAGATAAATTTTAGAGCAACCCCAGCCGATAGTTCACCAAACCATCTGGCATAGGAGCCAATCAGGGCCCCTTCCCTTGAAGAGAAGTAGGTAATAAGGTCTTCATCGAGTTCTTCACCTATATCCAGTTCCCCATCCCCATCCAGGTCAAGGAGGGCATTCATGGTATAATGAATATCTCCGACTGAATGCAGAATGAAATTAACGCTGAATCCGAAATCCTCACCCTTCATATTTACCCCTCCGGCGATGAGGTTGGCAAGATCTCCGAACAATCGTGAACCAGTACAATTACCACCAGGCTGCAATATCAAAGAGGCTGCTGGATTCAGATAGGAAGTAATCGGATAAACCAGACCAGTAGATCCCCTTCCCCAACTCCCGGCATCAATTCCAACATTAAGAAATTCTCCCTCAAAAAGGGCAAAGAGGAGCAGAATCATTCTTCCTCTGTTTTCTGAATAAGTTTCTCTGCAATTTCCTGTGGGACTTTCTCGTAGAAAGCGAATTCAGTAGTATATGTTCCAGTTCCCTGAGTTATAGATCTCAATTGATTAGAATATTTGAACATTTCAGACTCTGGAACATAAGCATTTATAATCTGAAACTTACCTCCCGAATCCATCCCCAATATTTTTCCCCTCCTTGAGTTAAGGTCACCCATGACATCTCCGGTATACTCATCCGGGATTATTGCCTTCACCTTAAGAATGGGCTCAAGGAGTATAGCATCCGCCTTCTTTAGCGCCTCCTTCAAAGCAAGTGATCCTGCCCTCTGAAAGGCATTATCCGAGGAATCAACAGGATGATAGCTCCCATCATAAACAACAATCTTGAGGTCTACAAGGGGATATCCAGTCAAAAAACCATCTCTCGCAGTATTTCTGGCACCTGTCTCCACTGATGGAACAAACTTGGAAGGAATACTTCCACCCTTTATTTCGTTCTTAAATTCAATTCCTTTTCCTCTTTCCAGGGGTTCAACCCGAAAATAAACCTCACCATACTGTCCTCTACCACCCGTCTGTTTCTTGAACTTTGCCCACCCTTCAGCCTGCTTTTGTATAGTTTCTCTATAATGTATCCTTGGGCGCTCTTCTATTACAGAAACCCCAAAGTTTTCCTCTAATTGAGCCTTCATAAACTGAATACGTTGTTCTCCCATAGTTTCTATAATAAGTTGCTTGGCCTCAGAGTCAAACGCATAGTGAAGTGTTGGGTCTTCTTTCTGCAATTTAGCCAAACCCTTGGACACCTTATCCTCATCCTTTTCATCTTCTACAGATATAGCAATTTTTATCACCGGAGAAGGAAAATCTATAGGTGCAATCTTCACGGGGTGTGATGGGTCGCTAAGTGTATCACAGGTATTTGTATCTTTCAACTTTACAAGAACACCGATGGAACCCGGCTTAATGCTATCCACAGATTTCCTCTCATCCCCAATAGCCCTGAATAGCTGGTTTATTTTTTCTTCCTGGTCATTGGTGTTATTCAATAACGGTGTCCCCACTTTCACCTCTCCACTCCATACCTTCACAAAATTCAGCTCCCCAACATGTGGTTCGAATCTTGTTTTGAACACATAGGCAACTGTAGGATCATCAATACTTTTAACCTGTTCGGGAAGAGGTGACTCTCCCGGACAAGGGAAGATACTCTTTATATAGGCAAGGAGAAGGTCAATCCCTGCTAATGAGAGTGCATCTCCACAGAGTACCGGGAACACTTCACCCTTCAAAAATCTCTTATGTAAGCCTTTTACTATATCTCCCTGACTAATCTCCTGATTCTCTATAAATTTCTCCATAAGACCTTCATCCACCTCTGCAAGAGATTCAATCAGATTAGCTCTATATTCCTCAACCTTATCCCGGAGGGATGATGGAATATCAATCTCACCTTCCGGAGAATATGCTTTTTGTTCAAGAATGTCTACAACGCCTTTGAGTTCATTGTTGTCCTTGATGGGTATAGTTAATGGAAGGACTCCATTTCCTACATCTTCTTTGATCTCCTCGTATACCTTAAAGAAATCGGCATCTTCTTTCCCTAACTTACTCACAAAAAACAGTCTCGGGATATTTCTCTCCCCTGCAATCTCCAAAACCCTCTCGGTGGTAAATTCCATTCCCAGATTACCATCAACAACCACAACTACAGAATCTGCAACAGAAAGACCTGATAAAAGATCGCCCTGAAAATCCAGATAACCTGGCGTATCTATCAAATCTATTTGTATATCATTATATTCAAAAGAAGCCACTGAAAGATTCACAGAGAGTTTCCTCTCCTTCTCGTATTTTTGATAATCCATAATAGATGTTCCATCCACAGTGGAACCAAGGCGGTTAGTGATACCAACCCTATATAACATTGCTTCGGCTAATGATGTCTTACCTACATTCGCATGCCCTGCAATGCAAACATTCTTAATTGCCATTTACGAATCCTCCTTTTTTACGAATCGTCATCTAAAGAATCTCCTCTTCCTGGAGATATCCTTATCTTTGTCTTTTTCTTTTCCCCTTTTTCCTTCTTTCCTCTCTTTCAAGACCTTAATAAGTCCTGATCCCACAAGGCCATACATAATCTTTGCAACATCAAAATACTCCATATCTAATTGGCCTGCAATCTCCTTTATTGATTTTTCCCCATCAATAAAAGAAAGTGTTTTCCATTCACCTGGACGGAGTTCAATGTCTCTCACATCAGGCTCCTCCACAAAATCAACAACTACATCAATGGAGGGTAACACATCCTCCATTTTTTTCCATTCATCTATCTGTCTTGCAGCCTCAAGAATAACATTCTGGACAGGTTGACCAATAGTGACCCTACTGGATTCTTCGTCTACATCAAAACTGAATGTTCCCTCTTTCCAGGCAAGTAAAATATTTATTGCATCTGTTCCCTTACTCCCTCCCATCTCAGCATGGGTAACCTTACCATCCTTAAAGAAAATTACCCCCTTTCCCTCCACACACTTAAGATGTAAGGCTCCATCCCTATCACTCATCTGAATCAATTGAAACAAATCATGTAACTCAAAATCCTTTAAGTCACCGTGCAAAGCCATCAAGACTCCTTAAGAATACCCATCGCTCCAAATTTCTCAATCCTCTTTTCAATCAACTCAGGAGCAGGTATATCCTTCAATTCATTATGCGCTTTTATTATAGCCTCTCCCAATAAACGAGCAGCCACTTTATGGTCAGTATGTGCTCCTCCCTCGGGTTCGCTGATAATACCATCAATAATATTCATCTTCAAAAGATCCAAAGCAGTCAATTTTAGTGCCTTTGCTGCCTCCTGTTTGTACTTCTGGTCACGCCAGAGAATGGAAGCACATCCCTCAGGGGATATTACTGAATATACAGCGAATTTCAGCATATAGACTCTATCACCAATACCAATAGCAAGCGCCCCTCCACTTCCACCCTCACCGGTAACAATAACTATAATTGGAACCGGGATCACAGCCATCTCTTTTATATTTACTGCGATCGCCATCGCCTGCCCTCTCTCTTCGGCTCCAATCCCGGGATATGCCCCAGGTGTATCTATTAAAGTAATTATTGGCAAACCAAATTTACCACCCAGTTTCATCACCCTTAATGCCTTCCTGTATCCCTCTGGATGAGGCATACCAAAATTCCTTTTTATCTTTTCTTTTACACGCCTACCCTTTTCATGTCCAACAACAACAAAAGAGACTCCTTCTAATTTTCCTAATCCACAAACGATTGAAGGGTCATCGGCAAAATTTCTATCACCATGTAATTCTTTCCAATCCTCAAATAGATATTTCACATAATTAAGTGTATATGGACGATCTTGATGTCTGGCAAGTTCAACCTTTTCCCAGGGTGTCAGACGGGAGAGTATCTCTTCCCTGACCACGGAGAGCCTTTTCTCCAACTTCTTTATCTCCTTCTCAAGCCCTCCACCCTTCCCTTCATTTAGAGATTTTATCTCCTCTATCTTCTCCTTTAATTCAATTATGGGACGTTCGAACTCCAGATATTTAGCCATTATAGTCCAATTGATGCTGTAAATAGGTGAGAACCCTCATAACCATTATCGGTTGGAGAAAAAGAGTAATCAAGAGAAAAACTTTCTTTTCTCAAACCAATTCCGAATGAATATTTCTCAAGAGGATTCTTGAACTTCTTTCCTGCTCTTATTGAAAGCCACTCCATTCTATATTCTCCGCCTATTGAATACTGAATCTCAGTATTTAATGGCTTATCTACCGACCCACCTCCTCTAAATGAACCAATCTTTGTCTTTAGTCCAAGATGCCATGTGGTAGGGAGACGAGCTTCGTCATCATAAAATTTAGGGCCGAGATGTAAAAAAGCAATATCCATTCTTACTATCTTATCATCCATAAAGGTATAAGAACGACTAATCCCCAGATCAAAGGAATATGTAGAAATGGCCTCATTAAATATCCTTTCATGGAGATACCTGTAGGTTCCACCAATGCTAAAATCATCAAATCTCCTCGCATAGGTAAGTCCTATTATTAGATTCTCTGCAGAATATGTTCCAAGTGCCTCTCCTGGCCGCTCATCGCGAAGCTCCATATCCCCGGAGAAGAAACCCTCGAGTGCAATACCCCAGAATCCACCCCATTTTGGAAAAACATATCCCATAAATTCCGTTACCATCCCACAGGAAAGCGCTCTATGAGTGAATACAAATGAGGGATTAATCCCTGAAGGGTCTTCATCCTTTATTATCTCAGAAGGATTAGACATCAAGGCATGCACTCCCTTATCCCAGTAATTACCACCCATACTATTAACCATTGCATCCATATCAAACTGCAGAACCTCAAAGCCTGTAGGCCCCTGGGCTTTATTAAGATTACTCCAGAGATCCCCCATGTCGTCTATCAAATCCGAAAACGAAAAAGAAAAAAGCAAGAATAAGATCATTTACTCTCTCCAAGTTCAAGGCCCTTATCAAAGGCCTCTAGATTCTTATCCAGATATTTCCCGGCCACCAAATCCTTAATCGCAGATCGTACGGATTCAGGTGATAGTTCTGGATCAAGTGCAGAAAGAACCCCGAGCGTCACAACATTCACAGCAATGAGCGCTCCTACTACATCAAGGGCAGTCCTGGTAAGAGGAAACATTGCTAACCTCTTATCTTCAGCGTTGTAGTTCTTCACATAGAATTCATCCGCTATTATCATTCCATCGTCCTTTACCGCAGCTCCATACTCATCATAGGCATCCTGAGAAAGGGCAACCAAAAAATCCGGATTCTGCACCTTTACATAATATATCTCTTCTCCGGATATAACCAACTCGGACTCTGATAAACCGCCACGCGCAGCGGCACCATAGAGATGTGTCTCTACTAAATTCTTGCCATCATAAATACCGCAGGCCCGTGAAAGAATCGAACTGGCAAGCCTCACACCCTGACCACCCTTACCCACTAATTGTATCTCATGCCTCATCTCATGCCTCCTCTCCCTTATTCTCCTTAGCTCGCTTCAACTTCTCCTCTAACTCAATATATAGATTGACAAGACCCACATGTTCAACATCTCTAAAGACACCGGTTATCCATTTACCCCTCAGTTCCTCCTCACTCATCTCCTCAGCCTTCTTTCGTGGAACGGTTACTTCCTTGACCCATTGCATGTTCTTCATAGGATCAGCGGTCAATTTATTACGCCTCCCATAAGCAATAGGACAGGGTGTTATTACATCTATAACTGAAAAACCATTGTTTTTGATACCCTTTACAATGAGCTCGTCTAATTTTGGCACATTATGCACAGAACTCCGCGCTACATAAGTAGCACCCGCACCAAGCGCAAGTTCAACTATATCAAAAGGTGGCTCCATCTGTCCATAAGGAGCAGTCGTGGCAAAAGCATCATAAGGTGTTGTTGGCGACACCTGTCCTCCGGTCATTCCATATATCCCATTATTATATACAACGGCAGTTATATCCATATTCCTTCGGGCTGCATGGATGAAATGATTACCACCTATTGCAGCACAATCACCATCACCCATAACGACAATAACACTCATATCCGGTTTCATCATCTTTATACCTGTTGCAAAAGCAATTGCTCTACCATGGGTAGTATGAAGGGTATGCACATCAACATACCCGGGAGTTCTGCTGGAACACCCTATACCGGATACGAGCGCAATATCATTCTTGCTACGTCCCCGTAGTTCAAGGGCTCGCAGAAGTGACCCCATTATTATACCATGCCCACAGCCAGGACACCATACCGTTGGCATCTTATCGAGACGCAGATATTTCTTTACTATCTCGGTCTTCATTCGATCTTCTCCTTTATAAAGGCCCCTATTTCTCTTGGCGGAATCAACCTTCCTGTTGCTCTACCATACCATTCAACTTCTGTATATTTTGATACCCACCTCTCAACCTCCCCAATGATCTGTCCGTAATTCAATTCAATAACAAATATCTTTTCTACCTTCTTCCCGAGTTCGATAATTTCTTTTTCAGGGAATGGCCAGAGAGTTTTCGGGCGAAAAACGCCTATAGGCACTCCTTCTTTTCTTAAGTTAATTACAGTCTGCTTTGCTGTGCGTCCAACAGAACCAAGGGCAAATATTGCGTATTTGGCTCCTTTCAATTTGAATTCTTCTACCTCTACAATATCATCCGTGTTCTTTCTAATCTTGTTCAGTTTCCTTAACATTTGATTGTGGACAATTTCCGGATCATTGGAGGGAAAACCAGTCTTGTCGTGGTTAAGACCTGTAATATGGTATCTATAACCAGTCCCGTAAGGGGCGAGTGGAGGGACAAGCCCTTTGGAAGAATCAAAGGGGTAGTATTCCTCCGGAGGAACATCAGGTTTTGCCCTGTCGACAATTTCAACCTCATCCGGGATATCTACGGGTTCACTCATATGAGATATAACCTCATCCGACAGAAGAATTACAGGTGTTCTATATTTCTCAGCAAGATTAAATGCACGAATTGTAAGGTCATATGTTTCCTGTACCGAATCCGGCATAAGAACTATGATCTCCTGATCTCCATGTCTTCCCCATCTTGCCTGCATCAGGTCTTGCTGACTCGTAAAGGTCGGAAGACCTGTTGAAGGTCCTCCTCTCTGAACATTGACAACCACCACAGGTATCTCAGCCATTATTGCAAATCCGAGATTCTCCTGTTTAAGAGAAAAACCCGGACCACTCGTTGCAGTTAAGACCTTTGCACCTGTCAGCGAGGCACCTATGACTGCTCCCATACTTGCTAATTCATCTTCCATCTGGATGAATCTCCCCCCATATTTCGGAAGTACCTCGGACAGTTTCTCTGCTATCTCTGAAGAAGGTGTTATGGGATAACCTGCAAAGAAACGACACCCAGCTTTTATTGCAGCTTCTGCTACCGCATGATTTCCGCTAATTATTTTTCTTTTGGCCAACTGCATCCTCCATTTCTTGCTTCTCTTCCTCTTCATCTGTTACTTCTTTAATCTCAATAGCAAAATCAGGGCAACGATCCTCGCAACTATAGTAACAGCCAATACATCTTTCTTCATGCACAGGATGGGCTATCGCATCCTCTCCCATCTCATAGACCTCATTAGGGCAGAACTCCACGCAAAAACCGCAACCCTTACACCATTCCTCGTTAACCGTGATTTTGAACCTACGCTTACGCGCCATCGAATTCCTCCTTTAAGAATTTTCCTATATCCGAAGGTATCTCTGCAATCCTTACCCCTGCATCTTCAAGAGCTTCTATCTTGCCAGAAGCTGTTCCGCTACCACCAGAGATAATCGCACCAGCATGCCCCATCCTTTTTCCTTCAGGTGCAGTCTTACCAGCAATAAATGAAAAAACAGGAAGCGGATAGTCGGTCTCTTTTATATAATCTGCTGCAGTTTCCTCATCAGAACCACCAATCTCGCCAATAAGGACTACCGCCTCTGTTTCCGGGTCATTTCGAAATAATTCAAGCAGATCCACAAACCGTGTGCCTATAACGGGATCCCCTCCGATTCCAAGCGCAGTGGATTGACCGAAACCTGCTCTTGTTATATGGGAAACAATCTCATAGGTGAGTGTTCCACTCCTTGAAACAACACCAATATTACCTTTCTTGAAGATTGCAGAAGGAAGGATTCCAACCTTGCACTCCGCAGGGGTTATAAGCCCCGGACAATTAGGTCCAATAAGTCTGCAATCCTTCCCCTCGATAAACCTCATAATCGACACCATATCAAGAACAGGTATTCCTTCTGTGATAGCAACTATGACACTTATGTTGGAATCTGCCGCCTCATAGATAGCGTCTGATGCGAACCCGGAGGGAACAAAAATCACAGAGACATCTGCCCCTGTTTTTTCTACTGCTTCGCTTACAGTATTGAACACAGGAATATCATCTACTTTATTACCACCTCTACCAGGGGTCACTCCGGCTACAATATTGGTCCCGTATTCCTTCATTGATTTTGTATGGAAAGAACCATCCCTGCCAGTAATACCCTGAACCAGCACACGAGAATCTCTTGATATAAGGATACCCATTATTCTCCCCCCCCTGCCACTTTTATTGCAACCTTAGCTCCTTCTTCCATTGTTTCCACAGAATAGATGTCCAACCTTGATTCGTCAAGTATCCTCTTTCCTTTTTCTTCATTTGTTCCTATTAATCTAACAACAATCGGAAGATTAATCTTCAGCTCCGAAACTGCTTCAACCAGGCCGGTTGCTATATCATCACATCTTGTAATCCCTCCAAAGATGTTGAGCCATATTGATTTTACCTGTTTATCCAGTAAAATAAAATGGAGCGCATCCTTCACCTTCTGTGGGTCTGAACTACCTCCAACATCAAGGAAATTTGCAGGGACTCCACCAAAATGGTTTATCACATCCATAGTGGTCATAGCAAGGCCTGCTCCATTAACAATACAACCAATATTCCCATTCAGTGATATATAACTCAACCCCTTTTCCTTGGCTTCTTGCTCAATCTCCTCCTCAGGGGTAAGTTCCCTCAATTTCTCAAGATCAGGATGTCTGAATAATCCATTGTCATCCAGAACAATCTTTGCATCCAATGCATAAAGTTCGCCGTTTTTAGTGAGAACAAAGGGATTAATCTCAGCAAGAGATGCATCTGAATCCACATAGGCAATATAGAGTTTTCTTAATATAGAGGCTGTAGCTGAAACTATTTTGATATCATCGAATAGAGAGAAGGCAAGTTTCATAGCCTGATGTGTTAATAATCCATAGGCAGGGTCCACCTGGAGGCGGTGTATCTTCTCAGGGGTCTTTTTTGCCACTTCTTCGATATCTATTCCACCCTCAGAAGAGACCATTATGACAGGCCGATTAGAATCTCTGTCAGTAACAACGCCTAAATATATTTCCTTTTCAATATCAACCACCTCTCCCACCAGGACTTTCTTTACCTTAAGCCCCTTTATATCCATACCCAAAATCTGAGATGCAATTTCTCTGACTTCATCCCTGGTTTTAGCTATCTTTACACCACCTGCTTTCCCTCTACCACCCACATGAACCTGAGCCTTTATTACTACAGGTAAGCCAATCTTTTCCGCAATCCTATCTGCTTCTTCAGGGGTTGTTGCAACCCCTTCATTAGAGACTGGAATCCCAGCTTTTACGAATATCTCCTTTGCTTGATATTCGTGAATCTTCATTCTTCCTCCTTTTCTTCCAATTCCCCCTTAACTATACATCCAACTCATAAAAATGCAAGTAGTTTTATTAAATGGGAGAGTAATATTATAAGCAATCAATGTCAAGTCTAAAACCTTACAAATACACCCTATTTTTCTCGCCAAGAGCGCAAGGGGAACAAAGAGCGCAAAGCCCATCACCTCCACCCCCTTTATTTAACCGTTTATTATGAGAAAGAGTCT
>JAGLZA010000358.1 GCA_023131835.1 Caldifarciminota bacterium | reverse complement strand
TGGATAGTTGAGTGGCCATATTATTTAATAATATGGATATTGGAGTGGTCGTGTTATTTGATAATCTGGATATTTGGATGGTCATATTGTCCAAATTTTAAATTAAGATATTCATTAGCTATTGTTTCAGTATCAAAAGTAAAAACTCTAGAACAATCAGAACTGTTCTAAGAGAAGCATCTTTTGAACTTTTGATTACAACACAAATTCTTTTGCCATTAGAGTAGAGCCATCGACCTATCCCAATGCTGTCTGTTTTTGTTGCAACCCAACGACCATTTTTTTTATAGATGGCTTTTCCAAGATGCTTTAGAACATCCTGCATATTGATTCCTTGCTCCTTTGCTGCTGAAGTTAGAGATTTATCTTTCCTCATGTCATTTAATGTATGGGATGCCCTCGTTCTCATTTCTCGCTCTTCAGGAGAAAGTTTGTTGAAAGAATTAAAAGCAGGGGAAATATCCGATACTCTCATTTTACGGAGGCTGCTAAGTTTAGCTGATGGGTTCAGGTTGTGTTTCCTGATGATCTCCTTTGCATATCTGGTATCTCTTGGTTTAGCTTTAAGCCATTCACCATAAGTCTGATAGTCTTTAGAGAATATCTTACGGCTCATTTTTCAGCCTCCCAGAGTTTTATAAGGGCTATTCTGACCACTTCAGCCTGAGAGCATCCAAATTTATCTGACATCTGTACAAGTTTCTCCCTGATAAAAGGAGATAGTGTGGTTATTATTCGTCTACTTTCGGCGTACATATTTTCTCACCGAAAAACACTAGCATAGAAAGACCTATATATGTATTTGATGTATTGTTTGATAGTAAATATGATGTCTAATTCACACATATATAATATAGATAATAGCAAAAATGATGTAGACTTTGATAGTGAAGTACTATCATATATAGACAAAAAAGGCTTCGTTAGACGGCGGCAACTTATAGACCACCTTATAGACTCACACAAGGAAGAAAAGAAATATTCAAGACCAAGTGTCGAGCGTAAGCTTGCAAGATTAACTAAAAATGGCTCTTTAGTTATTGTAAAACATTCTGAATTAGAAAAATATGGTATTTATGAAAAGGATAAAAGATCCTCATATTTGAGTTTGAAAGAAGTCATTGGTATAAAAGATTTTCTTGATACTTTGTTTTCTTATCTTAAATCCGATGATAAATATGATAAAAATTCTATTCTGAATGAGATAGACCTCTATAAAGAAAGATATTCACTAACTAGAGAGCAATTAGATGTCTTAGTTGATTGCCTATCTACCAATGATGAAAAATTCCGATTTCATCTCTTACGAATTTTAAAAGAGTATATTCTTAATAGGGGAATTGAACCAACTAACAAAGACAAATTGCTCAAATCATTAAAAGAGATTTTGGGTGAATTTGCCGGAGTATCAAGAGAACATGAAATATACCGATCAGGACTCATATTCATTCTTGGTTACTATAATGATGATTCTGTTATTGATTGGTTAAAATATGACATCAAAAATCTGAAGGTTGAAAAGAATTTTGATAAAATCAAAGCGGATTACAATACTTTTTACACTGCAAGAATTATTGACAGGCATAAACTGGAATTATTCAATTTAATAAATGATTTTAAAAAAGACGGTCATGAGGAAGAAGCTAGGCTTGTGCATAATATAAAATATAACGTGGCTGAAATATTAGGGCACATAAAGGAAAAGGAGGATACTTTCTAATGAAAATTATTCTCCTTAATGGTCATGGGATAGATATGCGTGTCAATAGTGCAAAATTGCATATCAAGAATGGCAGAACATCGACCACAGAAGAACCTGAAGAGTATGATTTTTGCGCTAGGAGTGACCAATACAGAAGAGCAATGGGAGCAGGCGACAAAGCCAATGTTATGCTTAACTATGGCTATGCTCTACTTGAAGCTGAATGCTAGGGATGATAAGCCGTTTACCCTTAATGCTCATGTGAGGGAGAGGGTGGAGATGTGGGATAACAGGATTTCTGGATTTTGAATTTATATTAAAACATTAGGTGATACAATATGAAATATTCAATAGAGTGTGAAGTTGACTCAAAAATCATTCTAGATGAAGATATAAGATATTATGAAAATGGCAAAGAATTTATTTTAATCTCAGATGAAAACAAGTTATTATCGGTCATAAAAATAATTGCCGATGTTTCAAATCCAAGTTTGTTTTATTCAAATGTCGAATCATGTCCAGAAACCAGAATGCACTATATGATAATTAATAGAGACAACCAAATTTACGAAGAATTAATCGATGAATTTCAGCAGATAGAGTCAATACTGGCATTTTCAACTCAAAGTTTAAGAAAAATATATTGGGAAAATCCAAAAGAAGAATTGATACCTGAAACTGAAAAAGAAAAAGAAAAATTAAGTGTAATAGGTATAAATTGGGAAATGTCGCATCATGAAAAATACACCCCTCTAAATGAAAATGAATTTACTGAAATGATGGAAGATCGGGATAAGTATGCAGATCTGAGAATCCCAAAAGCTTTTTTTCGTGAGGGTATTAACGATTTTGAATCATTTAGATACATAAATGCATTCTATAATTTTTATTTCATCATAGAAGATTTGTATGGGGGCGGAAAATCAAAAAACAAAGATGTAGAAAAAGAACTCAAGAAATCTGATGAATTCAAGTCTTTTGTTCAATGGATGATTGACAA
>JAGLZA010000357.1 GCA_023131835.1 Caldifarciminota bacterium | reverse complement strand
TAAATATTTTTTCTTTAAAATTTTGACTTTTTGTTAAATCTGTCATATCATTTTTGAATTATATATAACTTTTTTGTATTATGCAACCCCTATAATCCCTACAGAGTAGAATTCAAGAGTATATTAAAGCATATCTAATTTTCTAATAGAAAGAAGTAGAAGTATCTTTTCTGTAAGATTCTTGTAGGATGAGCCAAAATTGTATGTTGATTCAAGTGATTATGGAACTTCAGTCTTATCTAACTCGTCTAAGCAAAAAAAAGGCTTGACAAAGGAGTTAAGCAGATATAAAGTAAAAAACAGTGTCAATCAGAAATAGAGGAGGGTGGGAGAGAAGCCGATTTTAGGAGATGATTTTGTTAAGAGAAGGAGGGAAAAAGAGGAGGTTCTGAAATCCATATAAAGTTGGAGAATATATGAACAAGATAAATGTTGCAATGATAGCATATACATATTATTCGACCGATTCGCGAGTCAGGCGCGAAGCAGAGGCTCTTATTGATACAGGTTGCAATGTAGATTTTATTGCACTCCGGCGTCCAGATGAACCTGAAACAGAATTAGTAAACGGTGTTAACATCCACCACATAGCTCAGGAGCGTTATAGAGGTAACTCAAATATTAAATATATCTTGGCATACATTTCTTTTTTTATTAAATCTTCGTTTAAGATTCTATTCCTGCATATGGATAAACATTATAAACTTATCCATATAAATAATATGCCAGATTTTATGGTGTTTACCGCATTAATCCCTAAACTATCAGGAACAAAACTAATATTAGATATCCATGACAATATGCCGGAACTGTTTTCTACAAAATTCCATCTTTCAAATAACCACTGGCTTATTCGCTTTCTAAAAATTCAGGAATTATTAAGTGCCAAATTTGTAGATGCTGTTATTGCCGTACATCAATTACAGAAGGAACTGTTGATAAAGCATGGGATTCCCGGTGAGAAAATTGAGATTGTAATGAATGTGGCGGATAAGAAGATTTTTTATCCACGCAATATAGAAAATGATGAAAGTAGAAATAAATTTGTCTTAGTCTATCATGGCACAGTAGCAAGGAGACACGGATGTAATGTATTGATAAAGGCAATTGATATTGTAAAAGAGAAATTGCCCAGCATTAGACTTAACATATACGGAGAAGGTGATGCTCTTAATGATGTCATAGACCTCACAAATGAACTAGGGTTAAGTGACTACATTCACTTTAGTAATGGATTTGTTTCACTAAATGAATTACCAGATCTTCTCGCAAAGGCAGATATAGGCATTGTTCCAAACATAAGAGACATATATACTAATTACATGTT
>JAGLZA010000356.1 GCA_023131835.1 Caldifarciminota bacterium | reverse complement strand
TCTAATCCGTCTTCGTCTTCTGTGCTCCATCGGTCATCTTCCCCATCATCGATGCCAAATCCAATTCTGTATTGATATTGAAGGAACTGGAAAAATCCTCAAACCCACCTATCTCCTTCTTGGATTCCGCTATGAGGTCCTGAAGACCAAGTTCAGGCATTGCCATTATTTGATGATAGTCCATGTCCGTGCACAACATTACACCCATAACGTCTTTGATGCTGTTATCAAAGTTAACAATGCGTAAGAAGTCAATGAACTTACCTGTGTCTTTGAGTAACTCCGCAAACATTGCACTTAACGCTTTCTCCTCGTTTTTCTTCCCCGTCTGTTCCATGAACTTACTCATGTCTACGGAATCGAAAAAAAGGCGAGAAAGTAGATTCTCCACCCGCATCTTACTTGAATGCGTGACTTCCCGTAGTCCATGTAGAGTGTACTTTTTCCCATCTATTTTTACGTCTCTCATTTTACACCGCCTATACTATTGTGATCACCATTGATGGTAAGTCGGTTATTCCTGTTACCGTCTGACCCACAAGTTCCGCTGGCTTTAGTTCTGCGACCCACTCTGGGAATATCAACCCTTTTACTGTGATTGTTGCTGCACCTAACGTAAATTTCAGGTTTTGCTTTGTGTGGCCTGCAACTAACCCTTGGAATGTCGATATGTTTGGGCTGGTGTATGTCAGATCAAGTGACACTTCTATCTTTCTGCTATTTATTGTTGCCCCTATACCTTTAGTAAGGTATGCGGAATCAACCCCCGTACTCATTTCTACATCGTTTGTGATCGTTAAGCCAACGTCACCTACAATGTCTAAGAATGAAGTAGCTGGGTCCGCGGCTGCATCCATAAACAACCCAGTAATCCCCTTCCATGTGTATGGTGCTGTTGCTAACTCACTTGCGTGTTCTCCTTCACCCGCTATTGGATCCACGGCCGTTAGGAAGTCTCCATGGGCAAACATAAAGTCCACATCCACTGTGGCAAGCCCAGATACTGGGACTGATAACCCCCATTTTGTCAACATACCCCCTGTTAACACTGTCCACTTACTGTCTATAAACGCTACTATTGAGACTGAATCCACCGTATCTGAAAGCGCGGTAAATGGAGTGCCTGTGATATACTCCATAAAGTCCCAGTTCTGCATCACGTATTTTAACGATGCAGTAAGTTCCGTTCCTACGTTTGTGTTTCTCTGCAATTCCAGCGTGTGCGTTTCATCTGAAGCGCCTAAATACGCTGTCTCTTCATATATCTCCTTGTGAGGTGGTATAAATTCCGTTGCCAACCCTAACCACTTAAAAATGGGTAGGTTGCCAGGTGCGATCTCATCATTCTCTTGTAATACCCCCCAGCATCCAGCTACGTTTCTATCCTCTGCTTGATATTCTACATATTTTACCCCTGTAATGGGGTTCTTTGCTGCACATGTCATGCTTTATCGTCCTCCTTTTTAATCTTTTCCTTTGTTTTACATTTGAGGTGAAACAGATATAAACTGGACGTTTACAAAAGGTTTTTATACTACAAAAACAAAGAAGGTATTATGGCACTAAGTGAGAATGTAATAGTAAAGGTAATGGAAACGCTTTTTATAGAGTATATGTCAACCAATACTATATTAAATAGAGAAGAGGCAAGGCGGGTTTACTATACTTGCAAAATAGATGCTATTGTAAAGAGGAGTTGATATAATACTATCTGCGCGATTGTTTAAGCATACTGAAAGGGGTTAGGTTAAGTGACACATAATATTGCCGCACACGTGCTCTTTGAGCGGCTCTATCGCTTCAAGTAAGAAAGTTTTACTCCAGACACGTCCGAACTGCAAGTGTCACTTCAAAGCCCACATATTCATCCGATGGACGAACGTAACGCAGCCCTACAACTGAACATTCAAGTACCGTACTTGACAATGAAGGAGCTGCTGCAATAGCTTCGCAAACGTTTTGTTGTAAAGCATCCAAAACGGTCATTATCGCCTGGTGCCGGGCAGGGATTTGATACGCGCGGTCCAAAAGTTGTATGGATATCGGTAAGTCATAATTGTGAAGAGTGCCGATATCCTGTATCCCTATGTCAGCATTTAAAACAGGACCTATCACGCAAAGTGGCGTTTTGGTTACTCCCTTCTCAACGATGTCATACTTTCTGTATAGTTTGATGACATCCTTTGTATCTGCATCTGCGGCTAAGACTGCTTGGATGCCGTTAAGTATCCCGCCTAAAAGAACCATTGCTTTATATTCCCCCCTGTTCTTTAATTTCTTTTTCTGATAGTAACGTTATCTTACCCTCTAATATTTTGATAACGTCTATGATCCCATATTGATGGGGTTTCGTTTCTACTAAAGCTACACCGGTGTATTCAGCGGTGCCAAAAATCCACTCGTGGTGGATTTGAGTTTCTGGTGCTATTATTTGCTTGAATGGGCAATACTGTTTTGCGTGTTTCATTCTAATTCTGTGGCGTTCCCCTCGAAGCCCGGTTGTATTATATTTTAGCATACGTTCATAATGTGTGCCACCTTTGTGACTTTCCTCATTTTGTTGGTTTTTAACTTTTTCAGGATTTGCTTTGCGCCAATCTCTATCTTGTTGCAGCTTCTTCTCATACGCTGCTTTCCCATACCTTTTGATGCGCTCTTCTTTGTTCATTTTTAGATAGTATATTCTTTTTCTGATGTTACGATAGTTATCTTAGTAGCTATAGGTATATTTGCCTTTTTCTCACTTGCTGGTACAACCCCATTATTGTGGCACCAATTAGTTAACATCTCTTTTGCCCCCACGCAATCTATGTGTGTCTCTTCGTTTATCATTGTCGCACTCTCTTGCCTTTTCAGCTGCATTGTGCACGCTACACGTCTCGACGCGGCGGAAACAATAGGTTCATTTTTTATCTCTGCAAGTTCAGCAGGAGTAAAGTCAACTGTTCGCCCTATAAAGTTATTCACCCATCGCTTTGCTTCTTCCGCCTGCGCGGTGATATTAACAGTGAGTTCCGTAGCGTCATATAACTCTGTAACAAGATAACAATTTTTTACCGTTTCAAGGTCTGTATATGTATCTGTTATTAATACCATCTAACCCATCTCCCCTGCCGTGACCTTCTCAATTGTGAAACTAACACTATATTTACCACCGTATTGTTCGTCAATATCGGTAGCAATAGCTCGTAGTGCACCTTCTAAGTATGCAAACTCTATTTCTTCCGGGTCCATTTTAGTGTCCTCTTCTACCTTTGTCCATTACGGACATATTGGTGCTTTATCCATGTTTTTTTTCTCCCTATTACTATAAAGACCCACGAGTATATAAACCTTTAAGTTTTCCCAAAAAGATGTCCTATGATAAAAACAAAACCATTGATTATAATTGTTGCACAGAGAGTGAGGATGAGAATAAAAGCACCGAGCTTACCTTTTAGAAGTGATTGTTCGCTTTCTAATTCTGTAAGTCTCCCTTCGTGTTTTTCAAATTTTAGATCCCCGTTCTCCATTTGTTTACATATCTGGGTTAGATTTATAGAACAGCGTAAGGATGCTTCATACATATCCTCAAGCTGTTTTTCTGATAATGCCATTGTTTTTATCTTCCAACGAGTTCAATC
>JAGLZA010000355.1 GCA_023131835.1 Caldifarciminota bacterium | reverse complement strand
GCTTTGCCGCGCTAGGAACTCAATGAACTCAGTACTCCACCCCCTTTTTTGACACAGATCTCCACTGATTATACAGATTGTTTAGATATATCTTGCTCTTTTGAGTGACAAGGCATGCCTTGTCCTGACAAAAGTCTTGTAATACAAGCATTATAGGGGCAGGTCTTGGGAGGCTGTCTCATCTCTCGCAACCGCAAGGGTTGCTCCTACATAAAAATAATGAAACTCCAACATCTCCTAATAACTTGACAAATGGACTGTCATTACATATTATTCATTGATGAAATTATTGGATAGGTTTTAGGAAAATGCATACTGGATATGTAAAAGAATTAGATGTAGAAAAAAAACCTTTTGAAGAGCTTTTTGAGCCAGAATATCTGAGGGAAACAGTACCTGAATTCCCATCGTCATCAGAACCTGAACTGATGCGGCACTTCATTGAACTCTCGATAAAGAATCATCATGTTGATAAGGGAATGTATCCTCTTGGTTCCTGTACAATGAAATATAATCCCAAGATATCTGAAGATATGGCACGTCTTGAAGGATTTATCCATCTACATCCAGAGACCCCTGTGGATTCTATACAGGGTGCGTTAGAATTGATGTATGAACTTGGCGAATCATTGAAGGAGATTTCAGGGCTTGATGCTATTTCACTCCAACCCAAGGCAGGAGCTCATGGAGAACTAACAGGGCTTTTGATTACAAAGGCATACTTCCAATCCATTAAAGAGGACAGGAAGACAATCCTTATTCCTGATACAGCCCATGGCACCAATCCCGCATCCTCCACCCGTGCTGGCTTTAAAGTCAGAAAGGTCAAATCCAATGAGGATGGAATATTAGAACCCGCGTCTCTGAATGAAGAGATGAACGAGGATGTAGCACTTCTTATGATAACAAACCCAAATACACTTGGGATATTTGAGACGCATATAGGAGAACTGGCAGACATCCTGCATACCAATGGCTCTTTATTGTATATGGATGGAGCAAATCTTAATGCAATAATGGGAAAAGCAAAACCTTCTGATTTCGGCGTGGACATAATGCATTTCAATCTACATAAGACCTTTTCCACTCCACATGGAGGTGGAGGACCCGGTAGTGGTCCTGTAGCAGTAACATCAAAACTCTCAAGGTTTCTTCCTGTTCCAATAATATTTTATAATGGAGAATCATATTACTTTGATTGGGAATTAAAAAATTCAATCGGGAAGGTTGCTGCATTCTACGGCGCTTTCTCTGTGATGGTTAAAGCATATACATATATCCAATTACTTGGTGCTTCAGGTATAAAAGAGGTGAGTGAGCAGGCTGTGATAAACTCAAATTATCTACTTACTCAATTAAAAGAAGTCTTTGATCTTCCCTACGGAAAGAATTGTATGCATGAATTTGTTCTCTCGGGATCAAATCTTAAGGAATACGGTATACGAACTCTGGATATAGCAAAGAGATTATTGGATTATGGCTATCACGCACCCACCATTTATTTTCCACTTATAGTCCCCGAGGCCTTGATGATTGAACCAACAGAGACAGAATCTAAAGAATCCTTAGACGGTTTTATTAAAGCAATGAAAAATATTGCAGAGGAAGCAAAAACTGAACCAGATACGGTAAAGAAGGCTCCTTTCAATACACCCATTGGTAGATTGGATGAAGTAAAAGCAAACAGGGAATTGAATGTTCGGTGATAATGACAACCTTTATAATATAGCAGGGGCAGAAGACATCCCGGAGGAAAGAAGGGATGAAATCCTGGGAAAAATTGCAGAGGAAATAGTAGATAGAAGACTTTCTGCTCCTGCAATAATGTTCTTAGAGAGCATGAAGCCGCTTAGTTTTATCGGAAGTCAACTCATGGTAATGGCAAATCCCTTTGTTCAGGTATTATTCAACTCCAGGACATATTGGGAGGTAACAGTACTATTAGAGGATAGAAAAAATGTTGAGTATCTTATTCAGGAGATAGAAAGGAGGTGTTATGGAGAAAAAACTGGAATTAAATAGGATTCTTGCAACAGATTGCGGTAGCACAACAACCAAGGCAATCCTTATAGAAAAGAAGGGTGATGAATATAGACTGGTAGTCCGGGGAGAAGCACCTACAACAGTAGAATCTCCTTTTGAAGATGTGACAAGAGGTGCCTTGAATTCCATCCGAGAAGTAGAGGAATTGACTAACATAAAGTTATTGGATGGTGAGAAGTTGATTTATCCGTCTAAGGGAGATAGCGGAATAGATATTTATGTCTCAACTTCCAGTGCAGGCGGCGGACTACAGATGATGGTTGCAGGTGTAGTAAAAGAGATGACAGCAGAGAGTGCAGCCCGTGCAGCACTCGGTGCCGGAGCGATCGTAATGGATGTTATAGCCACCAATGATATGAGAAAGCCACATAAACGAATAGAACTCATCAGGGATCTTAGACCTGATATGATTCTACTCTCTGGAGGGATTGATGGTGGTACAATCTCACATGTGATAGAACTGAGTGAAACCATAGAAGCAGCAGACCCAAGACCAAGATTTGGAACAGATTTTGAACTCCCGGTAATCTTTGCGGGTAATGTAGACGCGAGAGAGGAAGTAAAGAAGAGTCTTGAAGAAAAAACCGCGTTATCCATCGTTGATAACTTAAGACCAATCCTTGAAAGGGAAAATCTGGGGCCAGCAAGGGATGCAATACATGAATTGTTCATGGAACATGTAATGGCTCACGCACCGGGTTATCAAAAATTAATGGAATGGACTGATGTACCTATTATGCCTACTCCGGGAGCCGTGGGCACACTAATACATACCATAGCGAAAAAACAGAATATCGATGTGATGGGGGTTGACATAGGCGGGGCAACCACCGATATATTCTCTGTTTTTGAAGGCGCCTTCAATAGAACAGTATCTGCAAATCTGGGAATGAGTTATTCTGTATCAAATGTTCTATCAGAGGCCGGTATGGATAATGTCCTCCGTTGGGTCCCATTTAAGATGACCGAAGATGACCTTGGTAACAGGGTTCGAAATAAGATGATACGGCCAACCACTGTGCCAATGTCTCTGAATGGATTGAAGATGGAACAGGCATTAGCCAGAGAGGCTCTACGACTGGCATTGGTCCAGCATAAAAGGATGGCAGTTGGACTAAAGGGGGTTCAGCAGGAAAGAACTATATCAGACGCCTTCCAACAAACTACCTCAGGAAAAACCCTTGTGGATATGATGAAACTGGACCTAATCGTCGGTTCTGGTGGTGCCCTCTCTCATGCCCCCAGAAGGGCACAGGCTGCCTTGATGCTGATAGACGCCTTCCAGCCTGAGGGAATAACGCAGTTGGCTGTTGATTCAATATTTATGATGCCTCATTTAGGCGTTCTTTCAACGGTTCATGCGGAATCAGCCGAAGAAGTCTTTGAAAAAGATTGTCTCATAAGGCTTGGACCCTGTATTGCACCACTGGGTAATGCACCCGAAGGTAAAGAAGGAGTAGAGATAAAGATGGGTTCTGAGGTAATAAAAGTCCCTGCCGGGGATATAAGGCTTATCCCTCTAAAAGAAGGAGAGAAGGTTAGTGCTGTTATAAAACCAAGTAAATATTTCGATATGGGCGAAGGTAGAGGAAAAATTGTAGAAGCAACATTAAGAGGAGGAGCAGTCGGTGTTATCATTGATTGCAGGGGAAGACCTATGGACTTACCCGAGAAAGAAGAAAAAAGATGCGAACTGCTCAACAAATGGAATAAAGCTTTATCTATCTACCCTGATACAAAGGAGGAATGATGGCACACGCATATACACCCGGATTAAAGGTCACAACCAATATCAAATTGAGAAAGGAAAGGAGATTGCCATTAAAGGGTGATGTTGTAGTTAATATAGGAGATAAACTGAGTGGAGATGATATTGTAGCAAGAACAGAATTACCCGGTGATGTTGAAACGGTGAATCTCGCAGGACAACTGGGCGTTATGCCAGAGGAACTAAAAACCTATATGAAAAAGAATGAAGGAGACCCTATCGAGAAGGGAGAAACAATTGCAGAGACTTCAGGGTTTTTGGGTCTGTTCAAAACAGAAATCAAATCTCCAATAAAAGGTTCGATAGAGACGATTTCTAATATTACAGGTCAGTTGATTCTCAGAGCACCTCCATCGCCAGTAGAAATCGATGCCTATATGGATGGTGAAGTGGTTGAGATAATGGAGAAGGAAGGGGTGGTCATGGAATCAACTGTTACCTTCGTTCAGGGAATCTTTGGCATAGGTGGAGAAGTAAGAGGTATAATCCAACCAATAGTTGATACGAATAAAGATGTTGTAGGCCCCGATCTGATCGACGAATCCCTTCGTGGTAAAGTGTTAATCGGGGGCTCATATGTAACAAAGGAGGCTCTTGATAAAGCGGTCAAGGTGGGAGCGGTAGGTCTCGTAGTAGGAGGAATCGGGGATGAAGTCTTAAAGGACTTTCTTGGATATGAGATAGGTGTAGCTATAACCGGAAATGAGGATAAAGGAATAACCCTGATAATAACCGAGGGTTTTGGAAAGATGAATATGTCTTCAAGAGCTTTCAGGCTCCTCACTCAACATGAAGGAGATCGAACTTCAATCAATGGAGCAACACAGATCCGTGCCGGCGTTCTCCGTCCAGAGGTGATTGTTCCACTTAAAGAAACCTCAGCGGCTCATAAACCCAGGGACTATTCAAAGGGTCTTGAGAAAGGTGAAATGGTTCGAATTATCAGGGAACCCTACTTTGGAACAATTGGAAAGGTTGTAGAACTCCCGCCGAATCTGGAAAAGATTGAAACAGAATCAGATGTCAGAATATTAAAGGTTGAAATAGAAGATGGGAAAAAGGTAAGCATTCCCAGAGCAAATGTAGAGATAATAGAGGAATAGAAGGAGGTAGTTTATGGAATTTTTGATCTTAGGTGGATTGATACTCACCATGGATTTACTCAAAAAATGGAAGGCATTCAGTGCAATCAAGGACTCATTAAAGGCACTTACGGCCCTGAAAATGCCATTCGGGATCGTAATCATACTAACCAGTATTGGATTCTGGGGAGTCCATGGCGCTGCCGGGACATTCCAGGGAATAATGGGACTAATTGCTGGCGGATTCTTAATACTGGATCTCTTAAAACTCATCCCAAAGACAGATGAAGCAAAGAAACAGATGGATACAGCTATGAGCACCCTTGCAATGCCTATAGGAGCACTTGCTATTATTGCTGGTATAATTGGTCTGTTTATGCCAGGAGGCTGAGAAGTTTAGGCTTTCAATAAAAGCCTTTTAGATTTTTATATCTAAAAGAGGGGGGAAGATTTTGAAAATTCTAAAAGATAAAAAATATCTTCTCCCCTAATATCTTTTTGCCTTGAGGATTTAATTGAAAAAGGAATTACATATAATAGTAAACCCTGCAGCAAATAGAGGGAAACCAAAGCCGATGTTTAGAAGATTGGAAAAACTTCTTAAGCATCGAGAAATCTCTTACTCGTACTACTTCACCGAATTCCCAGGACACGCCACCCAACTTGCTGATAGAGTAATATCCAGAGGAGTAGAAAATTTAATCGTGTTCGGAGGAGATGGTACCTATAACGAGGTTGTAAATGGGTGTTTCGGAAAAAATGTCAAACTGGGACTAATACCTGCAGGGAGTTGCAATGATTTTATAAAGGAAATAGGACCCTGGCAGGGATTGAATTCTTTTTTGGATTCCATCGAAGCTGATAATACTATTTTGATCGATGCAGGAAGGATGAACAACAGGATCTTTTTGAATAATATTGGAGTTGGCTTTGACGCCCAGGTCATAAATGATATGATAAAGAGAAATCTCAAAACCAATCTTGGATATGTCCTGATGGTACTCAAGAACCTCTTTGAATTTGACAATTTCAAAGCACATATCTCTTCAACCAAAGAAAGTGCTGATTATGAATTAATGATGCTTACTATAAACAATGGTACCACTTATGGTGGAGGGTTCAAGATAGCCCCGGAGGCTGACATTCACGATGGACTACTGGATGTATGCCTGATTGGATACATGAATAGGGTGAAATTTATCCTCAATTTCTCAAAGGTCTATTCCGGAACTCACTTAGAAATAGATGGGGTAAGTTACTGGAAAACCGAGAAGGTAAACGTTGAATTTGATAGAGGACTTCCAGTGCAGGTTGACGGAGAATTACTACCTGAAGAGATAAATAGTATCGAGGTTGAGATATTACCTGAAGCCTTTAAGGTCTACAAGTTTGGATGATTCATAAGGAGGTAAGATGTTTTTGTTGATTATTTCCATATCTATCCAGGCATTCTTCAGTCCTGCTGGAGGAGCAAGGACAGCAATACTTAAGGAGTTATCGAAAGCGAAAGAACAAATAGATGTAGCAATGTATATATTGACCGATAGAGAATTATCAAATGCTCTTGTTACTGCACAGGAAAGAGGAGTAATTGTCAGAGTCATTTTCGATGGAAACCAATCCAGGGATATAACATATTCAAAACATTGCTTCCTGGATAGAAAGGGAATAGATGTAAAATTGGATGAAAGCCATACAGCAAAGAAAGGAAAATATCCAGGCGTTATGCATCATAAATTCGCAATAATTGACAGTGAGGTCTTGATTACAGGTTCCTATAACTGGACTCACTCCGCAGAGATCAAAAACGAAGAGAATCTCCTGATTATCAAAGGTGCAAAGGAAATAATAAAGGACTATAAAAAGGAATTCAATAAACTATGGACCCGTTCTTCACGATTTGCGAAACCTATCAGGCTTGATCCCTATAATACAAGATTGTTAAAAAAACATATTGGAGAATGGGTGGAGATTGTTGGAAAACCAAGCAATTGGAATATCTCACGCTCGGGCCATCTCTTTATCGACTTTGGAAAAGATGGATTCACCTTCCTCCTCTGGAAAGAAGGAGTTAACGAACTAAAGAAGAACAACCTCGACTTCTCCAGACTGGACAGTGAGGTAGTGAAATTAACAGGGAAACTAATTGACCACGAGAAATATGGACTTGAAATCGTTACTGATAACCCGGATGCAATACAACTTAAATGATTGGACTCTATAACTTTTGCAAAGACAAGAAGAAGATAAAAGGCTTAAAGGATTTTATTGAAAAGGAAACCGGAGTTGTTTTGATAGATAACAATTCTTCTTTTTTACAAATCAATGGAATTGTCCTATCTGACTCCAAACGCCTTATAACCAAAAGAGAATATAAGGATGAATGGTTGGATCTTATCCTAAATACTGAATTACCAATTATCGGAATCTGCTTTGGATTTCAATTGATATGTCGTGCCTTTGGAGCCGTATTTGAACAAAGAGAAATGTTAAAAGAATCGATCCCCGTAAAAAAACTACGGGAACATTTGTTGTTTTCTGGTATCCCAACAGTTGCGGAACTCCCTGAAAGTCATAAGGAGTATGTAACAGCAGTTACAGAACCACTTATCCCTATCATGGCTTCTCATTATGGAATTGAGGCTGTAGTCCACTCTGAAAAACCTATCTTTGGAACCCAATTTCATTTTGAGAGGTCAGCCAAATACGGAAGAAGGATATTAAAAAATTTCTTAAAACTTATCAAAACATCCGCTTAGTGCATCCCTTTTTTTGACACCGATTTGCACTGATTAAACTGATTGAGAATTTCTCGCAAAGAGCGCAAAGGAATATAAGGCCCGCAAAGAGAATTCTGTTTTGTAGGGGCGATTCGGTGAGTCGCCCTTCCTAAAAGGGCGAGCCAACGGCTCGCCCCTACGGGAAAAAGGGGTTTTGACCCAGCCTCAGCTGGAAGCTGTCAGGTGGTTTCACTCTCGATATACTGTTTTAATCCATTAATAACCGCTCTTGAGAACTTTCCCCTCTTTCCATTTTTTATCTCAAGAAAAGCCTCACCGGGGCTCTTAGGGACCCTATACTTTCTGTTAGGTGTAATGGATGCATTATAGACATCACTTACTGCTACTATTTCGGTCTCTATATCAATATCCTTTATTCCATTGGGATATCCACTCCCATCTATTCTCTCATGATGGTTCTCCACTATCTCTGCTTCTTTCTCCAAACCCAACTTCCTCAATAATCTGCCACCTTCTGCTGGGTGGGAACGAAGTACTGCCCAATCAAGAGAATCCAGCTTCGAAATCTTATTTAGTGAATACCAGGGTATTACAAACTTTCCTATATCATGAAGCAGGGCAGTTGTACTAATAAGACGAATCCTTTCAGGACTCATAGATAATATTGAAGCAATCCCCCCTGCAGTTTTTGAAACATTTACTGAATGTTCAGCTCCCAAGAACCAATCTTTTATCTTTAATACACTCACGAGATAGTCGAAGAGACCATTTTCTTTGTAGAATTGATAGCGATTCTCAACATTACTCTTACTGGCAAGGCTGCTATATATAAAAATGGTATCTCGCATAGTCAGGGTTTCTTCAAGGGTATTTCCATAGTGACCTGATTCTTGAAGAGCCCGTATCATAAATTTCATACTCTCCTTCCTATCTCCTTTTTCCGCAAAAATTAAAGCCTTGATGCGATGATAGGCTGGTCTAACAAACCTTTCTACTTTATCACTTGCATTAGAGATAATATCGTGGAGAATTTTATCTGCCTCTTCTTCTTCTCCTCTTCTTGCTCTTATTTCAGCCCTGTTCAACAGGGTTAGAACCCTTGCATATTCGGATTCTGTATTGTTTAATCTCATCTCCGCAATATCAATCATTCTCAGTAACTCTTTCTCATCCTCCTCGTTCCTTTCTGTTACAAGTAATGAATCTATATAATTATTGGATATAAGTTTATGAGCCCATAGATATTCTCTCCCAACTATTTCTTCATACTTCTGTGGTTCTATTTCTTCCATAAGAGAGATTGCTTCACGATACAGAGCATTGGCAGATTGATAATCTTCTCTATAGATGTGTAATATCCCTGCATAATTATTGAGGAATAAAGGAAGAAAAGGTAGACACTCTTTCTCCCTTCTCTGTATTTCACAGTAGCCTAACGATTCCTCTTCAATGCCCTTGGTTGGATATCCAAGGTTGGCAAAAGCCCCTGCATAACACAATTGCTGCCAGGACCTCTTATCATCTCCCCTGTATTTATAATACTCTGCATCTGCCTTAAATAATTTATAAGATTCCATTGGAGCACCAAAAGAACGGAGTGCTCTCCCTACTTCAAAAAGCTCAGAAGCTTCATCCCTATCTTTTTCTCCGATAAATTTATGATACTCAATTAATCTCCCTGTGAATTCTTCCATTGCCTTACCCCAGATATCAGCCGGAGATAAAAATTTACTTAAGTAATCAAGGAATGAGTCATCCATACCTAAAAATAACCCAAATTCTCCAAATAGTCAAGTACCTATTTATAGGATATTTTAACAACTCCCTATCCAATACCCCCTTTTTTAACCG
>JAGLZA010000354.1 GCA_023131835.1 Caldifarciminota bacterium | reverse complement strand
GAAGGACGCCAGATAAAGTTCTACTTTCGCGGCGGAATTGTGGGAATTAACAGAAACCTGGTCCGGGAAATCAGGGAGTCTGATTTGCCGTACAAGGAAGAAATGATTAAACAAGCAACATCCCAAACAACAAAGATGCCGAATAAAGAGCTATATCCGGAAAGCGATATGACAAATGAAGATATAGATGTAGAATTTTATAAGAATGCGAAAAAGGATCTTATGGAAAAATATGGGGAAGCAAAAAAGAAACTCGACAAGGCAATTATAGATTGCGATAAGATTGCAAAAAGGGAAGCAAAAAAGGAAATTAAGGGCTTACACGAACAGATATCTGCTCTGTCGGGCGAGTTAAAGGGAAAGAACAAAGAAGTACTTCCGAAATGGTGGTAAGGAAATAAAGACAAAATATAAATGGAAATAGTCTCAACCGACCATTATTAATAAACCTCCTTCCATGATATAACAACATAGTCCATAGCATCACCAACTTTCTCGTTGAGCGCATCTTTGCTGTAAAGAAAGGTGCCGCCTCCAGTGCCGGTGGGATTTCCTCCTCTAACTGCCATAGCCCCAAGCACCCAAAAATTACCGCTCAGTTTAACTGTCCCCTCAACATAGATTAACCCCTTGAAGGTTAACCTTTGAGCATCAAGGTTTCCTGTAACATACATCAATCCCCAGCCATTTGTCGCGGAAGGTGTAGAGTTGTCAATTTTGAGTTCCTTCCCTGTTGCAGCATTATCAATATATATGATCCCTTGGGGGGCCACGTCAAGCTTCACCTGTACGCCTGATGCACTTGTGTCTGCGTAAGCAACATCAGCCTTGTCCAGCACATCCTGCTGCAGCTGGTCAGCGGTAAGCCCAAGAATTTGCGCAAGTGTCAGCCAGGTGTTGCCCGCGCTATCATTCTTCCAGGCTTCCGGGGGAGGACCAGTAATGTTAGTCCCACCGTAGACGTCGGTAATGTCAGTCACGGGATCATTGGTAGTCCACATACCGGGCAAACCCTCACTTACATCGTTTTTTATCTTACTACCATACCTAATCTCAAATTCATCCTCGGCACCGCTGGCATTGATGGTATCTTCATCAGATGCCAAAGTGGTACCAGTATCTGTACCATTAAAACCAGTATATTTTTCGTGACCACCATGGTTGTCTACATTATTGCCGTCAAAGGGTAGATCAGCCCCGGTAATATCTATGGTACTTTTGGCCCGGTCAGCTACAGAATCGGAAGTGCTCACGTCATGGTTAAACCCGCTTATAAAGGTGGCACCACCAAAACTAGGAGCACTATCACAAGCCACGGCGGCTCTGGCATTAATACCCAGGGAATACTTGGTTACTTCTGTCTTTATGGTTCTTTTGCTATTGTTTTGTGCAAAACCGATAGATTCGATAACCTTTACCGGATGAGTTCCGGTTACAGGGGCATCGCTTCCATATCCAAAGTCCTGACCGTACAATACAACTTCGTTAGTGTCACCGTCTCCATTTTGGAATTGTGAATCCTCTATTTTATAATATATCTTAACCAAATAATTTAGCTCAGTCCCATCAATGGTCTGTAAAGTAACTACCTCAGGGTAGGTCTCACCGGTTTCGTCTATACTGCCATTTGCATCATTATCCAAATCATCATCTGAAAGATCCCAATCAGGATCATCCTTGAACTTATCAGCGCCGGTTTCCAATACTATGTATCTACCCCACCCCGGTGTAGGTGTGCTTCCTGGTGTTTCTCCAATAAAATTTGGATTATAATTTGGATCAGAGGGTTCAAGGTTCGGAAGGTTCAGCCTGTGCATAGCCTCGTTTATTCCCGCTTCTGCTACATAGAACGCCTGAACACTGGTCTTGTAATTGCCACCGATCTTAAGATCTGTTGTTGTTACTATAACTGCTGTGGTTCCCAGAATCGCTATAA
>JAGLZA010000353.1 GCA_023131835.1 Caldifarciminota bacterium | reverse complement strand
GAATCTCTTTCATAAACTCGTAATAACACAATATCACCTCCTTTCATGTTAATGTTTGACGACTATATCGTCAATGCATAGAGATACCAATGGTGTTGTTTCAATGTATGCTACTGCTATGATACACGCTATCAGTAACAGACACCAGAGAATAGCCTTCCATCGTTCCATAATATCACCTCCCTTCATTATAATTGTTGGAGACATGACATAGCCTAATTAGAAATGCCATCTCCATAAATAGCATATAATAAAACAATTAAGATTATCATATACATGTAGTCGATTGAACATTTCGTCCGATCGATCAGGTTTTCAGGTATAACTAATATATAATAATATTAATGGTATAGAGTTGTATTCCATTCAACAACAAAACCCAACCCCGTCGATCCGGGCATCGATCCATCGCGTCGATCCACTAACGTATTAGATAAAATTCCAGGAGTTAAATAGTGAAGCCGGTTCGGTAGACGACAAATTCGCTAACAAAAAAATACTTTAACAATAGTATATATAGTTTGTATATCGTAATATAATATAATTATATATGTATAGTTTGTATACCAGTAATAGCTTGTATACCAGTAATAGCTTGCCTGATTTATGTAGTAAATCTGGTCGAGTGTAACGAAGGTATATAATTAACTAACCATATATTATATATAAGGGCAATTCCTTATTATTATTATTATTATTAAGAGGAGATGAGACGGTATGACTGATATTATAGTAGAAGATGGCAGCACAGTAAGTGGATCTAACAGTTATATTACTGTATCAGGTGTAGGTGTCTATGCCACTGATTATGGATATAATGATTGGGATAGCGCGAGTGACACTGTTAAACAGCAAGCCTTATTCAAAGGTATGAGATATATAGAAGGATTATCTTTTAAAGGTACTCGTCGAACAGATGATCAAGAGTTAGCTTTTCCTAGATCTGGTCTATATGACAGAGATGACTATCTTATAGAAGAAGATACTATACCGAGTAAAGTTATTAAGGCTTTATGTGAAGCAAGTATATTAAGTTTGCCTGATTCAGATATTACTCTTCAGCCCGCGACGGATCGTGATGATTATAGAAAAAAGTTGAATATAGCAGGAGTTATTATTGAGGAATGGGATACTGATAGAGGGCTTATAAGAAGCAAAAGTATCGCAATAAATGATATATTAAAAGGTTTAGTTAAGAGTAGCTTTATTGTAGAAGTAAAGAGGGGATAAATTGATATGTCAGATATAGAAATTACTATCACAGAAGATGTAGCTGTAGTAATTGAGACTCCTGATCAAGGTCCTTCAGGGCCTATTGGTGACACAGGACCTACTGGTGACACAGGACCTATTGGTGAAACTGGTGATACAGGACCTATTGGTGATACTGGACCTATTGGTCCACAAGGTATTTCTGGTGATGTAACTACACTTGGAACAACTATCAGTGGTAATTTTGCCTCTTTCACTACTATTAGTGGTAATGAGATAGAAGATAGTGGATATGGTCCTAATGATTATTATACTGAATCAGAGGTAGATACGATATCAGGATCATTAAATACAAAGATAAATGCTAAACCCGATACATTTTTAGAATTAGATGATACACCTATTGCGTATGATGAAGGTAAATATCTAAAATCAAATGCTGGGGCTATAGAATTTGTAACTCCAGAAGGAATAGCTTTAATTGCAAAAGTTAAAGAAGAAAATGTTTCGGCAATTACTAAAGGGCAAATGTGTGCGATTACAGGAAGTTCTGGTGCTAAATTCGAAGTAGGTTTATGTGATTGTGATGATGCAGCTAAAATTAGAATTATAGGTTTAGCACAAACAAATATAGTACAAAATGAAGAGGGTACTGTAGTATATAAAGGAGAATTACTTAATGTTGATTCGAGAACTACTAATACAGATGTCAACCCAAACGGAGAAACTTGGTCAGCAGGTGAGTTACTATTTGCGTCTCGTACTCCTGGAGGTCTTACAAATACACGACCGATTTCAGGGCGTTGTATAAAGGCAGGTAGAACTTTAAAAGGAAATTCTGTTTCTGATACATTTTTAGCTATAGTTGATACAAATA
>JAGLZA010000352.1 GCA_023131835.1 Caldifarciminota bacterium | reverse complement strand
ACTTAGTTTGAATCTTTAAAAGATTATATTTCACCCTGTTTAGTATTGTTCCCAAGACATGGTGTTTAATAAGTGCAAACAATTTTTGATGGCTTTGCAAGTATTGAGGTCCTGCAAACGAACAATTGTCTTGCAGATTAGGTTTTGCATATCATAAATTTTAAAGTGTTTCAATTTGTTATGTGAATAGTAGCTATAGCCAGTTTTTATGATTAAACAGATTTAATCGAACAGGCTTATCTGCCTTGATTTGTTTACTGGTGATTGTTGTTTTTTAATTCCAAAATCTTTTTCTATTTTTTTTAGCTCTCTGTTTGGTATTATTTTTCTCATTTCAGGCAGCATCAAGTGTGTTTTGGCTATTTTTTGGCGGTGCTTCCTGTTTTCGATGCAACGCCAGTGAGGTTTACCTCCCCATTCTCCGTATTCCACTCTGCCGCCGCAATTACTGCATGTTATAGTTCCTGATTTAATGGGCGGTTGATCGATGCTCCTGCTATAGCAACCGTCAATTACGCAACGCCAGTAATAAGGATCATTCTTTCCTTCGCTTGCAACAACTTCGCTCTTGCAGATTGGACAAGTGGGATTTCCGTCTTCATATTCATTAAGCAGTTCAAGCAGTCTGAGCGTTTTCATAAAGTCTTCCACAACGTTTTTGCTACAACGTCTTTCCATTATTTCCTGGGTGCTGCTAAAGCTCAAGACATTAAGGGATCCCATCCACAGGATAGAATTATCGATGATTGCAATTTTTTCATGCATTCTGCGTTTGTGAATGACAACTACTCCCCATTTCTCAAGAGTGCTCTCAAGCATCCGATAAGTGTTTAGCTCGCGTTTGCCCCGATCCCCGCGCGCTTTCGTAATCACAAAAACCCTAACGCCACGCTCGACAACTGACTTAATAGATGGCTCCATAATGGCTAATCTGTCTTGGGTGATGAAGGCAGAGTAAATCACGACCCTTTCTTTAGCCTGGTGAATATCGCCACAGAAAAATGGATAGAATCGATCCTGAGTCATTATTATTCTGTCAGCATCCGGTTCAACTTTACCGCCAAAGACCTTAGATTGAGCTTCTGTGCTACGAGCTGCCAAGCCACAAGGGACAACTGATCTGGCATCAACACAAGGGAAATGATCTTTAAGGAATGGTATTAATTGAGCGCCAACAAACGCCTTCTTAGCCAGCTTCTTGATGTAATCAAAATCGCCGACAACGAATAAGCGGCGCTTGGCCCGTGTAAGCGCTACATTTATAAGCCTTTTCATATCCTCATCAAGAGCAGGGATGAACATGCCAACACGAAAATGAGGCTCGTCGTTTACCAAATCAAAAATCACCAAATCAGCTTCTGAACCTTGAAAATTATGAATGGTTCCCGACCGTACTTCGTTTTGCAAACCCTGCTCTTTTATCAAAATTTCAACAAGTCTCGCATGAGGCCGGTATGGGCTTATAATGATAATTCTTGCCGATTTCCCTGGTTTTAGTTCAGGTCGGTCATCTTTTAATACACGTTCAGCCAAATCTACACATATAGTTGCAGAAAGAAAATTTAATCTACTAGATCGTTTACCCCTTGAAACGCTCGTTACCCAAGCATCTAAAGTACCGGTATCTATTAACAGAACCGGGTTATCATATCCCCAGTCCTGATAATACCAACTCAGCAAGCCTGAATCGCACTTGGTATCGCTAAGTTCATAGTAATCGTTTCCAACAATTATCTTACCATCTTTAAGGCGTTTATTGTAAACAAGGTTGTTTGCGATTAAGCTGATGGATGGATGCATCCGGTATTGCATCCATAATGGGGCTAAATGTTGGACTTTCATATTGTAATCTGTAAGACCTGCTTCTTTAAAAATATCTGTTCCAAGCCATTTCTTAGCCAGCTTTTTGTCGGAAATTACAATGGGTGGCAATTGTTTAGGGTCCCCAACAACAACGGCGTTCTTATCAGCAAGACCTGCTGCAATCCATAGTGCTGGAATGGGGGCCATAGAAGCTTCGTCAAGAATAACAGTATCAAAGCGGCGTGATTGAATAGATTCACGAAGGTATGCTCGAGTAAGTGTTGTTGCGACAATATCCGCTTCAGAAATTATAGTTTCTTCGACCTTTTTTAGCTGTTCCTCTATTTCGAATATTTCTATTTCAAACTGAGCTATTTGATCATTTAGGTTTTCAAGTTTGGCCTTAAGGGAATTAAAATCCTGTCCTGCGACTTTGATTTTTGCCCACTCGTAAGCTTCTATAACAGCGTCAAGCATTGCTTCCGCAGTTTTCGATACACCACCAATTAATTGGCCATCATTAAGTACCGTAATCTTCTGTTTTAATATGTGTTCAAGTTTAAGCCGGTCTGAATTAGCAGATTTTTTCTGTTTCTGAATTTTTTGAGTAAGTTCTTTAATTAAGCTTTCATTTTTTGATGCCTTGCGTTGCACGTCCTCAGGCGAGCCACCAAACTTTTGTTGAAAACTGTTTATTGCTTGAATTATTCGGCCGCGTTCTAACTGCAACTCAAGAAGATCGTTGCGCTTATGATCTAATTGAATCCCGTGTCCACCATATTCCCGTTCAAGTCGTCCTATTTTCTCTTCCTGATCTTCAGGCTGTGGAAGGCCTTTCCATCTACGTGTTAACCAACCAACTGACTTCGCCTCACTCAGAATCTTTTTTTCTTCAGATATTTCATTGGCTCTATTATCGAGCAATTCTTCTAATTTATTGATTTGATTCTTAATATCCTGGATATCATTATCAATTCTATTTTTATTTCTGATTATCTCATTTATTTGTTTTGCCTTGGTTATTGCCTCCTGCCAAAAGGCTCTATTTTTGAGGGCCTGTGAAAGTTGGCCTTTGAGTAAAATTATTTCATTCTCAACCTTCTGGATTTCCTGAAGGTTATCGGCCATTATCTGAATGGATGCTTTTGAAGATTTCACCCATTCACATAAATCGATAAGCCTTGCAAGTTCGATTGATTCAGATGAACCTTTTTCGAGTTCATTCTTTAATTTATCTCGTTTATTAGCAAGTTCCTCTGACCTCTTCTCCACATGTGTTTCGAGCAACAGATTTGGATATTTCCTTAATCTCTCATCTTTTGGATCGCCAACGCGTATCGCCTTTCCCTTTTCTAAATCATCCTTATGGATTTTTTTGCCGATCCGCATGATTGCTTGGTCAACGGCTGTATTAGTATGGGATACCAAAAGGATAGACCTTTTCCGTTTATACAACTGAAATCCTATCTCGCCAATTGTTTGAGTCTTGCCTGTACCTGGGGGGCCCCAAATGAAAGTCGTGTCTCTACCGACTGAAGAAGCAATGGCTGATTTTTGATAATCATTGTATAATTCAGTAAACTTTATTTCGGGTTCTGAGCCAGTAATTGAGTGAACGCCTCTGATCCGGTCGCCGACAGGGTTTGATTTATTGGCGTAGGCTTCGATCCTTTCAATTAGTCTAATCATTAAATAAGTAAGGTTGCTTTTTAGGCGCGCTATCGGGACAAAGCTGCCAATATCCTCAGGGATGCTAATCGTTATCGCTAAGCCTTCAATTGATACGATTATTACGTTGATGGGTGGGTTGTCTGGAATTAACAAGTCGCCCGGTGTATCGCCAGGAAGGTTTAACGCGTTTTCAATCTCGAATAAGTATTGGAAGTTTTTTCCGATTTTGGCTATTCTTCTGCCATTTCTTAGTTGAACCGCGTTGCTAGACTCAAAAGCGCGAGCTGCTTGAATTTCCTCTTGAAGGGCTGTGCGAAACTCGCCTAATACACCGTCAAGCTTAACTGCGTATTCCGCTCCATTCCG
>JAGLZA010000351.1 GCA_023131835.1 Caldifarciminota bacterium | reverse complement strand
CCACCACTTATGGCAAACACAATGCTGGGAAGCAAACCAAAAGCATTATCTATATTGAGAAAAGCAACCCCCAGTATTGCGCAATTCGTCGTTATCAAGGGAAGGAATATACCCAGTGCTGAATAGAGAGCCGGAAGATGTTTCTTGAAGAGCAATTCCAGAAATTGAACCAACGACGCTATTACGAGGATGAAAACCACGGTTCGCAAGAACAGCAAATCAAGAGGGACAAGAACATAGTGATATAAAAACCATGTTATAATCGTGGAAAGGGTCATAACAAAGATAACACTCATTCCCATACCAACACCCGTTTCAATCTTTGAAGAAACCCCAAAGAATGGACACAGCCCGAGGAATCTCATCAAAACAATATTATTTACCAGGAAAGCAGACAGAAAGATAAGGAATAGATTATCCATTTATCTCCCCCTATTCTTGAAGTATTTGTATAGACCCATAAGAAGAGCAATCGTAAGGAACCCACCCGGTGGAAGAATCATAAGGAGCACCGAGGAATCGACAAAGGCCTCTCCAAAGGGATGAAAACCTTCAAACACCCCGGGAATCTTCATCCAGATACCCTGCCCAAGGATCTCCCTTATTGTTCCCATAACAAATAGAATCAATGTGAATCCAATACCTATTCCAATGCCATCCATAAGAGCATAATGGGGTGGATGATGATAGGAATAACCTTCTGCCCTACCCAATATTCCACAATTCACCACAATGAGAGGTACAAACACACCCAGCTGTCTGGAGAGAGGCGGGAGGTAGGCTTTAAGGCTGTAATCAACAATAGTAACAAAGGTGGATATTATAACTATGAATACCGGAATACGAAGGTTTGCCGGAATAATATTCCTGAGCGACGAAACGATAACATTGGAAAATACAAGCACGAATATGACTGCTATACCCATACCAAGACCGTTATATGCAGATGTGGTAACTGCAAGGGCCGGACAAAGTCCTATTGCAAGGACAAGAACCATGTTGTTTTTCATTATACCGTCAAGAAAGGCATGCTTCATTTCTCACTCCTTTTAACCAATTCTTTATATCCCTCTTTTATCGCTTTCTTCACAGCATCCGAGGAAACGGTAGCTCCACTTACATGGTCCAACTCATCTATCTCATTAATATAAACACCAATAAATTTCTCTTCAAACGCTGCATCAGCAATCATTGTTCCACATCCAGGAGTCTCCTCCATCCCTTCTTCAGGGGTTTGAATGTGAATACCCTGGATTGTATCGTTTATAACAGAAACCACAACACCAACAGATGAAACAAAACCCTCTCCATAGAAGAGATACAACCATTGCTCTCCACTCTTCCATAGTCTATCATCTATAACCTCTTCAAGGTCTTTTTCACCAGATAAACGTTCGATATCATCGGTGTACCATTTACACTCTTTGATTAAATCTCCAGAGAGGTAAGTCTTGTATTTTGTTAGTCCCTCTCTTATCGCACTCGTTGCTGCTCGTGAAGAGATTGTTGCAGCGGTTATGGCATCTATTTTCCCGGAGTCTTTGTCCTTCTTCAACCATATTCCATCCTCGCAAAGACCACTAAATTGCTCTTGAAACCATTCTTCTGTTATCTTCATCCCAAGACCAGGCGTTTCAGTAAGACCCTCCTTGGGAAATTTCACCTTGATAATCCTACCGGTTGAATCGACACCCACAATAGGTCTTATTGTTCCTGAATAGCCCTTTTTAGCATAACGATATACAATACCAACACAGGTATCTCCTCTATAAGCCTTCCAGAGTGTATCAGATTTTACTGTCTCAAATTGAACGGTAGAATCACCAAAGACCTCTACCAATGCCTCTTCGATTTGTTTCTTAGCACCTTCCTCTATAATTGGTTTTGTTTTTTCGTAAACAAAGGATAGAGAGAAAGCTGAGACCACACTGATAATAAACAGCACTGACACGCTTTTTACTTTATTCTTCATCCTCACCTCCCAAAAATCCTGGGTTGTAGACGGTCAAGTAAAGGAGTCAACATATTCATTATCAATATAGAATAGGAAACACCCTCGGGATAACCTCCCCAGATTCGTATAAGAACGCAGAATATCCCACCACCAATTCCAAATATCCAGACCCCTTTTGTCGTAACAGGAGAAGTTACCATATCAGTTGCCATAAAGAGCCCTCCAAGTATAACCCCGCCTGAAAGAATATGGAATACTGGATTCACTGGAGTTACACCAACAAGATAGAAGATACCTGATAGTATAAAGACCGAACCAATATAGGAGAGTGAAATCCTCCAATCTGCATATCTCTTTATAAAGAGGAATAAAGCCCCAATAAGCAAAAGGAGACATGAGGTTTCCCCCAGACACCCACCAACATTTCCAACAAACAGGGCTTTCAACATCGTTTGCGAATTCAAGGCCTGAATCAACTCCAAAGATGGGGACATATTTAGAATCGTAAGAGGGGTGGCCTGCGTCATACCGTCCAGGCCAGAAATAAAACCATGAACAGGGGAACTCCATTTCCCTGTCATAAGTGACGGCCAGGAAGCGACGAGGAATGCTCTACCTGCAAGTGCCGGGTTGAATATATTGTATCCCAGTCCACCAAAGAGTTGTTTAACCACAAAGATTGCAAAGAAACTACCTACAACTGCTATCCACCACGGGGAATTCACAGGTATATTAAAAGCAACGAGAATCCCTGTTATTATTGCACTTCCATCAGAACAGGTTATCTCTCTATGGGTAATCAGTTGAAAGAGCCATTCAGTAGCAACTGCAGTCAAAACAGACAATACCACAAGGAATAGAGCCCTCCATCCGAAGAAGAAGACGGAACCAACGAGAGCAGGAATCAATGCCCCAATCACACCATACATAATCTTCTTCGTGCTTTTAGGAGAACTTATATGTGGTGCTGGAGATAGTTGTAACATCACTTCCTCCTTTTCGCTATCATCGCTTTACCATATTTGAAATACTGCGTGAGGGGTATATTAGAAGGACAGACATAGGAACATGTTCCACATTCAATACAGGATAACAGTCCCAGTTCTTCTGCTCTATCAAAATTATCCATAGATATGAATTTATAGAGCTCTGTAGACATAAGGTTTAAAGGGCATATATCTATACAGGAGGCACATCTTATACAGGCGGATGTTTGCCCCGGTATTATTTCTTCTTCATTTTGAATTAGAATACCTGTTGTTCCCTTAATAACTGGCACTTCACCAGTTACCTGGGCAATCCCCATCATCGGACCACCATTTATTATCTTCTTGAGTTCTCCAATAACACCACTTGTCTGTTCTATAAGATATTCAAAAGGAGTCCCAATGGGGACAAGGAAATTAGAAGGTTCTCTTACCGAGCCCGTAACTGTAACTATCCTTTCATATAAAGGTTTTGAATAACGCACCGCTTCATAGATTGCAACCGCTGTTCCAACATTCTGGACATAGGCTCCTACATCGAATGGCAATCCTCCATCGGGAACCTCCAATCCTGTTATGGACTGAACAAGTTGCTTTTCGGATCCCTGAGGATATTTTGTGGCATGCACGGTAATCTTTGCCCATGGATATGTTGAAGCCGCTTCCTTCATCTTCTCTACGGCATCCATCTTGTTGGATTCAATTGAAATCCATATCCTTTCCGGATTGAGAACCCTTCTTATGATATCAACCCCTTTAAGTATATCCTCTGTCCGTTCCATCATCAACCGATAATCTGAAGTGAGAAAGGGTTCACATTCCGCACCGTTTATGATGAGATCTGCAATTGGTTTATCAGGTGGAGGCTGCAGTTTAAAGTGCGTTGGGAATGCTGCGCCACCCATACCAACTATGCCACTCTCTCTAACAATCTTAATTATCTCCTCTGGTGAAAGGGATTCAGGATCCCTTTCTTTCCCTTCCCATTCTCCTGTTTTTTCATGATCAACCTTTATCTTCATAGCAGGTTTTTTTTCACCCAGGGGATGGGGATAATCAACCACCCCCATAAACACACCTGCCACAGAAGAATGCAATGGAACAGAGATTTTTCCATCCCCCTCTGCAATCTTCATCCCAACTGTAACCTCATCCTTTTTTTCTATAATAACCTTCGAAGGAGCACCGGTATGTTGAGAAAGGGGTAGATAGACGATCTCCGGGGGTTCAACCCTCTTTATGTGTGCATCAGAAGAAAGTTCCTTCCTTTCTAATGGATGCGTCCCGCCTTTAAAAGATAGGAGCTTCAAGACTCACCTCCATTGATGTTGATTTAACAGATGTCTTACTTCCTACGAAACCCAGAAACAGACCAAGGATGACCATTCCAATTAATATCGTATTCGTGGGAAAATAGAATTCAACAAAGAACCGAGAAATTAGTTGATAGATAAGAAATAACACTCCTGCGCTAATGGCTCCGGCAACCCCCCCCTCAATCAAACCAGCTAAGACGAATGGAGCTTGGATTGTTCGTTCAGTAGCACCAACCAGCTTCATAACCTCTATTGTCTTTCTCCTGGCAAGGACTGTAAGTCTAATGGTATAAGAAACCACAAATATCGAGGAAAGACCTATTACAAGCCCAAGGAGCATATCAAATACAAAGAGAATCTTCACCACCTGATCCAGTCTATTAATCCAGGTTTCCCCATATTCTACGCTCTCGATCTCTTTAAAGATGCCTACCTTTTCAGCCACTTCCTCAACCTTATCAGGTGAAGTAAAACCACCCTTCAACTTTATTTTAAAGGAAGGAGGAAGTGGATTGGTTTTTACTGCTTCAAGAAGACTCGGCGCATTGGGTATATCCTTTTTGAATTCTTCAAGTGCCTGTTCCTTTGTAACATATTCAAGTGACTCTATTCCTACAATTGATTTTAATTTTTTTGAAATAGACGTCTGCTCCTCATTCGACAATTCACTCTTAAGAAACGCATTTATCTCTACCTTTTCCTTTGCTATTCTTATAACACAAAATAGATTAAACGTCCCCACGAGGAATAAGCCAAAGAGGAAAAGGGAGAAAAACATAATCCCTATGGCTATAAAGGTCATCCCACCGTTGCGTCGAAGTCCTATAAGGGCTTCCCTGATAACAAACATCCTAATCCTCTACTATTTGACCTTCAGATAGGTTGATTATCTTCCCGCCCATCTTCTTTGCAAGATATACATCATGGGTTGCCATAAGGACTGCCGTCCCAGAAGTATTTATATCCTGAAGTATCTTAATGATTTCCATAGAACCCTCAGGGTCAATATTACCGGTAGGCTCATCTGCAAGCAGAATAAAGGGTTCACGAACAAGAGCCCTTGCGATCGCAGTCTTTTGCTGTTCTCCCCCGGATATTTGATATGGAAAATCATTCCTCTTATGCGAAAGGCCCACTACTGCAAGGGCTTTCATCGCTTTCTCCTTCATTTTACGTCCGGAGGAGCCTGTAACCTCAAGTGCAAAGGCAACATTTTCATAAATGGTTTTATCCCTTAGTAACTTGAAATCCTGGAAGATAATTCCGATTCTACGGCGAAGAAGAGGAATCTCTGTTTTCTTTATGGAGGATGACAAAAATCCTGCTACCGCTACTTCACCTTTATCAGGAAATATATCCATATAGATAAGACGGATGAGGGTACTTTTCCCTGATCCGGTTGAACCTGTAACAAAGAGAAAGTCTCCCTTATCTATTGAAAGACTAACATCTTTTAAGGCATACCATCCCTTTTTGAATGATTTATGAACATTTCGTATTTCTACCATAAGTTTTTTTTGTTTTAGAATAATATTCTATTTCCATTTGTCAAGGTTGCTTGTATTTTTCTTTTGCCCAACCCCACCATAAATAGCCACAAAGAACACGGAGAAGATTAATGTGTTGGTCGGTTGGTGAGTTAGTCAGTTGGTCTGTTATTCGTTTGGGCGGACTCGGTGAGTCGCCCAAAATGTAGGAGTCAGGTCTCCTGACCCAAATGGTGCAAGGGAACCTCGCCCATACTGGGCGCGAAACAAGTTTCGCTACTCCATTTTCGTTAAAGAATCAGCCTCAAACGGTGTTCATCCGTGTCAAAAAAGGGTTTGGGCTCTGGGTGCGACTTTCGACTGATGGCTCTTGACTCACAACTCTTAACTCTATCTTAAAAACCGTGTTGTTCCGTGTCTAAAATTGGATGAAAGCGGATATTGTCATAATTATCAATGAAATAATTACTGGAAGAATCAGGATTTTCAAAAAATCCTTGATACTGGTATTGAAAAAGGCAATAGATACCGACACACAGGGATGAATAGGAGAGATCATATATCCCATAAAGACTGCAAAAAACATAATGGCAAAGGTAGTTGGAGTCATAGCAGCCGTTCCGAATTTTGAATAAAAGATGGGGAGAAGAATTGAAACAGGCACCTGGATTCTGCCAGTTGCAAACCCTAAAAGGAATCCTATCCCAATGAGAAGAAAAGAAGGTGAAAAGGCAATATCAGCAATGACTTTAGACATATCAGATGCCTTGAATATGTTGAGAAAAAGGAACATACCTATAATTATCATTGCATAATTCCAGGGTTTCATCTTTTTTACCACACTCAAAAACTTACCCATCTTCATTCTTGAGAAAACAAATGCAAGTATGAGGCTCACAAGAACACCGATAATGAGAGGGATTTCCTCTATACTGAAAGCGCCCATAAAGATGAAATGAATAATAGGAGCAAGGAGAATAATAATCAGAGGGATGGTTAGTCCCTTAATATCAAAATTCCCTCTATAGTTAATACCACCTTTTATATCTCGAATTAAAAAATAATATCCCAGAACGAAGATAATGAAAAAATAGGGAACCAGATACATCAATTCTTTATATACATTGAGGCCTGCCATCTTTGTTGTGGGAAGAAGAGCACCAAGCGGATACACAAATATCAAAAGATGTCTGAACCAGACATTGATTGCCGCTTTCCTATCCCCTTCAATATCATTCCCAGCCTTCTCAACCATTGGAGCTGAAAGCAGTGCTCCACCGGGCATAGGTAACATCCCAAAGAGTGCAGGGGATAACATAAGAAAGCCCTTTTTCCCCACGCGCAGATTGTTCACCAACCATTCCATAAGATGGGATTCCTCCATTATGCCACCAATAAGGGGAATAATACCCACTGATAATGCGAGCAATAGTATAGAAGGATCTCTTATTGTTTCAATTATCACTCTCCCTATTTCTATAGGAGAAAGATTAAACAACCCGAGTAAAATAGACCCAATTATCAAACCCAGCCACAGGCTCTTCCTTGAGACGAGAATAATAGTAGTAAGAGATAAAAGAAATCCCAGCCAGATTATCAGATTCATATTTCTTCCAAAACTGCTTTTCCTTTCTTCACCATCATAAAGGAAATCTATTGCTCAAGTCCTTGATGTCAAGTGGTGGCGAGTGCCACAGATGCCTCTTCATCTCGATTCTGAACTCTAAATTCTTCCTCACCAATCCACTAACTGACCAACTCACTAACTCACCAACTCTTTGTCTTTGTCTCTTGCCTCCTGACATTGGACATTGGACTAATCTTGCGTCATATCTGTTTACCCCATGAAATGTGAAACTATTTCATAAGGGGTCAACCACCGAGCGTACAATCCTATCCTTTATATTTCTTAATCCAGGTGGTTGCACCTGATTTCATGAATATTTTCCTTGCTTCTTTAATATATTCTTCTGTCTTTTTGTTTTTTTCTTTGTCTTTCAGAACTGCTACAAGTTCATAAAGTGCTTTTCCAAGTTCAAGAGTCATCTTTTTATCTCTCGCGAGTGCGATTGATTGTTCAAGATAGGAAATCGCCTTTTTGTGATTTTCTTTCGATAATGCTCTCCCCATTTCCCTTAAAGCAAGTATTTCCTGCTTTATTGCACCAATCTCCTTCGCAAGGGAATGTGCCTCCCTTGCAAATATAAGTGCAGATTCATAACTTTTCTTGCAAATATTTAACATAGCAAGTTTTGTATAAGCCTCTGATAAACTTCCCTTATCTCCAACTTCTTTTAATATATTCTCTGATCTTTTTAGATATTCTTCTGCCTTATCAAAGTTTTTCATCTCTGTATAAACTTCACCCATGCTATAGTATGCAATTCCAATTCTCCTTTTATGATCTATCTCCTCTGATATGGTAAGGTCGGTTTCATAATATCTCAAGGCTGTAGAGAAATCACCTTTATTATAGTAGACATTACCAATATTGTTAGAAGCCTCCGCGATTCCTGCTTTATCATTTCCCTTTTCTGATATTGTAAGGTATTTCTTAAAATACTTCAATGCAGTACTGAGTTTACCTTTGTTCTGATAAATAATCCCGATGTTATTTGATGCCATACCAACTCCCCTTTCATCACCTCTTTCCTCTGATATAACAAGGTTTCTCTTATAGTATTTCAGCGCAGTATCAAATTCACCCTTCTCACAATAGACAATTCCAATGTTAAGAGAAGCATTGCAAATTCCTCTTTTATACCCTATTTCTTCGGATATGGCAAGATTCCTATTCAAGTATTTCAATGCAGTGTCAAGTTCTCCCACATCAAGATAGGTAAGCCCGATGTTGTTAGAGGCTCCGGCAAGCCCCTTTTTATCATCTAATTCCTCGTATATTGCCAGTGCCTTCAGACGATGTTTTAGTGCTTCTTTATAATTACCTTTATGTCGAAAGATACCACCAAGTATATTTAAACTTTTGGCATAAAGTTTGCTTTTCTTCTCATCTATATTTGCGATCGCCTGTTCTATCATTTCCTTTGCGCCCGGATAATCACTCTTCCCATTCAGAAGAAGAAAGGAGTAACTGATAAGTATTTCTGATAAAAGAGGTGATTTAGGGATTACTTTTAGCATTCTTATCGCTTCCTCAAAAGAAGAAATAGCAGTATCATATTCACTCTTCACCAAGAATATATTACCGATTTTCTTCTTAATATCTGCCTTTTTCTCGATATCTTTATAAGAACTAAAGGCAATATCATAATCGACTAATGCATCCTTATATTCTCCCTTTAGTGCCCTTACATCACCCTTTTTTTCAAAGAGTTCTGCTAATTCTTCTTCTCCATAAGAGAATAATCTCTTATGTATCTCTATTGCCTTTGTATAACATTCTATTGCAATAACATTCTCGTAAAGCTCTTTTGCTTTATCACCTGCTTTTTTGTAATAATCATAGGACTTTTCAAAGAACTCCGCATAACAGTAATGGTGTCCAAGCATCTCATAATAGTCCTCTATCCTTTCTTTAAATATATTCTCCATGCATTCTGCTACCTTTCTGTGAATCTCCCTTCTTTTTCTTTTAAGCAGTCCCTTATAAGCAACATCCTTGATTAAGATATGTTTGAATTGGTACTCCATATCAAGCGGAAGTTGAGAAGTGGAAGGTGATGCTTTTTTGAGGATAAATTCTGCTCTCCGGAGAATTTTAAGTTCGTCTTCTATTTCTTTATGATTCGTAATATTGAAAAGAATTCTATAAAGAAAACTCTCCCCTATCACTGATGCATTACCAATAACTTCTTTTGCCTTAGATGGAAGCGAATCGAGCCTTGACCTTATCACCGCCTCCACTGTATCAGGAATCTTAAAGGATGTTATATCTTCTTCAAGGTAAAATTCTCCCTTTTTTCTCTTTAGAACACCAGTATCGATGAAAGAACGAATAATCTCCTCTATGTAGAATGGATTACCCTCTGATTTCTTAAGAATAAGGGATGACACATCCTCAGGGACAATCGGAATGCTCAAAAGGTTTTGAATAAGTCTAACGGTATCGTTGGTCTTTAGCAGCTTCAAGTAGACTTCGATATATTTCTTTTTAAATATCTTCTTAATAAATTCCTTTATACTGTATAATCCTGTATCTCCTTCAGGCCTGGTCTCAAAAAGAAAGAATATTGGTTCATCCTCTAATCCATCAAGGAGAAACTTTATGAGCTCAATTGATTCAGAATCAATCCAGTGTGTATCTTCAAAATAGAGTATCAGAGGTTTATTTCTTGCTATTTCCCTGAGAAGTGCTTTTATGGATATAAACTCCTGTAATCTTAAGGTATCAGGACTAAGATATTTCACCTTTTCCTGAAGATGTTCTGGCACCCTAATGGATAAAAATACGCATAAATAGGGAAAATATTCGTTTATTCTATCTTTGAATAAAATCTCTAACTCGTCCTCTAATTTCTTGCTTGCTGTCACTCCAAATTCAAGTTCGCTTATTCCGATATAGTATCGGATTTGTTCTAATATTATACGAAAGGGGAAAGCTTTACCATAGGAAAAAGGCCTGCCTCTCAACCAGTTGACTTTTTTGCCTATGTATTGTCTTAATTCTTCTATTAGTCGTGATTTTCCAAGTCCTGCTTCTCCAATAATGGATACTACCACCCCATTCCCTTCAAATATCTCATTCAAAGCAGATTTGATTATCTTAAATTCCTTATCTCGACCAACAAGCGAGGAGTGCAACTCCTGGATGCCACGCTTACGCTCCGGCCTCTCTTTTATCCCTATGACCCTGTACGGTTTAACTATTTTTTTCTTACCTCTCACCTTTACAGGTTCAAGTTCATGCATCTCAAACAGGAACTTTGTTTTTTTGTAGACAGATTCACTCACCAGGATTTCATCCTTTGCCTGCTCCATTAATCTCTCTGCAAGATTTACAGTATCTCCCATAACCGTATAATCCATTCTCAAATCCGAACCAACTCCACCCGCAATCACAATCCCTGAATGTATACCTATGTGAAGGGAAAGGTTCGTCTTATTCCTTTCATTAAATTGATCCGATGCAGCCATTATTTCCATTGCAGAATGAACTGCTCTCTCAGGATCGTCCTCATGTGCTACCGGAGCACCAAAGAGAGCCATTATACAATCTCCTATGAACTTATCTATATTTCCTTCATATTTATAAATGACCTTTATCAACTCTTTGAAGCAGTTATTTATAAGTTCTGTTAACTCTTCAGGATCGAGCTTCTCTGAAAGTGCACTAAATCCAGAAATATCTGCAAAGAGAACAGTAACATTCTTGCGTTCCCCTTCTATCTCAAGAGAACTAATCTTTTCAACAAGTGTCTTGGGAATTATTTTTTTTGCTATTTTGAATCTTTCTTCCACCGGAAAAGGCACCAGGGGGTTCCCACACCCCATGCAAAACCTCGCTATGGTAGGGTTATCTAATCCACATTTCGGGCATTTCATATCTCAATCACTCCTCCTATTAACTTCATTGTAGTTTTTTAACACCTTATGTCAAGAAAAAAAATCAAGCTTCCCCATTTTTCTCGCAAAGAGCGCAAAGGAATATAAAACCCGCAAAAAGAATTCTGTTTTGTAGGGGCAGGTCTTGCACCTGTCCTTTTGTAGGGGTTTGATTCATCAAACCCGAAATCGGAGTAGTGGCAATTCATGAATT
>JAGLZA010000350.1 GCA_023131835.1 Caldifarciminota bacterium | reverse complement strand
TTGCTGTTGTCATCTCTTTATCTCACCTCAAGAACGCTCTTTTGTTTTTCTCCACTTAGCTGACGGTTAATTTTGGAAATCTCCTCGACCCATCTCTGCCTTTCTCTATGTTCCATGTTCATGATCTCTTCATAAGACCAATGAAAGTGATATGCGATAAAGGCTACCTCCTCGTATAATCTATCAAGGGGGTAGCCTATTATTCCCCCAGAGGCCCTGCCTCCACCTCGAACTGGTGCTCGCATTTCGGACACGTTGTTTTTATCTTGCTCGTGCCATCTTCATTGATTTTTCTATAGAACTCCTGCAGGTAGGACAGATCCGAAGCAAAAAGATTTTCGATTATCTTTGTATTGATAGTCTCCAGACTCCCAAGCTTTGTAATAACCCTTGAAAGCAATATTACTGTCAGGTAAGCAGGATTTGATTGCACCCTTGGGTCCTTCATGGGCAGAATCTCATCAGCCGCAGTGGCAAGACGCATGATGCCTGCTTTATGGAGATTCCCTTCTTGGCTTACATATCCTTTGGGTAAGGTGAATTCAAATTCAGTTTGAAATGTCATCAAGCTATCCCCCTCTTCTTAAGAAACCCGTTTAAAGCCCTCATGGACTATTTCAAGGGTCTCAATGGCCACTTCATTTCCTTTGGCGCTGAAATCCGGGGGGTCATACTTGCTGGGCCATGCCCTGACAATATCCCATCGCGCTTTATCACTTCCAGCCTCATCTACGAGAGTAATCGACATATTCTTCCTTGCCCCCTCTGCTCCGGTATCCATAATCTGCTGTCTCCAGTTATAGATATCCATAGAGTCAGTGATGCCCCATTTAAGGGTGATATTTCCGTATTTAGTCAATCCTGATAGTTTACGAAATACAGTGGGTTCATCCCCCTCTCTATACTCGACCGGGTCCGTGGTAGTATCTGCAAAACTACATTCACTGAATCCCGCCTGTGTAATTCCATCAATCTCAATGCGGAACCGAAATTGTCTGTATGGATCCTGTCTTGGCATTTCTTATCCTCCTTTTTCTATACTTTTAAAGAATTTGGGGTTTTCAATTAAGCGGCATCCTCAATCCCTAAGTTATCCGTGATAACAGTATGATAGCGAACCCTTATTCTGTAACCGATGAACCACCCGACCACTGGGCTATACGGAATATTACAAATTCTGCAGGTTTTACCGGAGCAATACCTATAACGCATATGAGTCTTCCATTATCAATATCATCCTGGGTCATGGTGGTCCTGTCGCATTTAACAAAGAATGCTTCTTCGGCCTTTGTTCCCATAAGGGCGCCATCCTTCCACACCCTGGTTAGAAATTCAGTAATAGATCCCTTAACCCTGGCCCAGAGTTTCTCGTTATTGGGTTCAAAGACTACCCACTGCGTACCTTCTTCGATCGATTCCTCAATATAAAGGAAAAGACGGCGGACATTGATATACTTCCAGAGCGTGTTGCTCGACAGAGTGCGAGCCCCCCAGACGCGAATTCCACGACCCGGAAAAACCCTAATGAGGTTCGCGCCTATGGGATTGAGGATATCTTGTTCGCCAGTGTTAAGCAGGTACTTAAGGTCAATGGCACCACGCACTACCTCATTTGCTGGTGCCTTGTGCACACCACGCTCCTGGTCACTGCGGGAGAAGATTCCCATGACAGAGCCTGATGGCGGCATAAATATTTCTCGCTTTTCAAGAGGATCAAAGACCTTCAACCAGGGGTGGTAAATGGCGGCATACGAGGTATCGAAAATGTTGCGGTATGCCTGGACGTCTGCAACTCTCTGGGCAATCTCTGGAACATCCAGCACGGCAAAGCGGTCCTTGAGATTCTCGCAATGCGCTACCAGCGACAGTTGCACATTGGCATCGGTGACGCCCGGAATTGCGATTATGCTTACTACGTCAATGTCCTTAAAGGCCTCAATACCTGAGCGCCTGCCGGGGCCATTATCTTCTCCCATGAAGTCTGCTGCGGTAAGACCGGCAACGGTCCCGTTGCTCCCGTTCGACAGAGTAATAGAGAGCTTGCCGCCTACCAGCGTGTTATTGGTAGGCATATCGAAGGGGTCCACTCGAGTAAAATCTGCAGGGATTGCATAAGGAGACTGCAGCATCACAAAACTGGAACGGTTGTTGACGACCTTCATGAAATAGTTGGGTGTATCAGGATTCATGGAGAGGTTGCTAAAGCTCTCAGTTTGGTCTTTGTAAATCACCTGGAGCGTGAATTCGCAAGTGGCAAGAGTGCGGCTGGGAACAACATTAGTATCTATGACTCCGGCGTCTCCCGTCAGATGGATAGACAGTGTAATGAGATCGTCCTGCAAGGCTGTTACTCGACGGTACTGTTTATTGGTGCCGTCATCGAATACCACAATGGCTCCACGGTAGAAGCCGTTTTTATTCTTTACTCGGTACTGGATTGCCGTTGCTGGATCGCCGATAAGCTCGATGATTTGCGTCTTGGCCTGGGAAGCAGGAATGGCCCGAACCAGAACGTTCTCACCCCAGTCACCCTTGCTAGTGGCGAGGATACTTAGGGTATCTGCCGCAGAGATAGCTCCATCCGCCAATGTGACCACAGTCACGCGAGTAGACCCCTTTGGGTAATCGGAGGTTAGAGGTGTCCCCACGGTGAGCTCATTCCTTGAACTGTCATAGGAAGATACTGCAAGGTCGGCATCAGAGGCTTCCACGGAGCCATCGGCCCGCAGACGCTCCAGGGTGATCGTGCTCGTGGTGTCGATCCCTCGGAGAGAGTCGAGGCGCAACATTGTATCACCGCTATTTCGATCTTCCGTAAGTTGCAGCTGAACCCCTGTAGAGACCGAGGTATTACGAGCTGCCACCGCATCAGAGGGAGCAACGCGCATGACGTAACACCGGCTCCCACCATTGGTGAAGAAGTTATCTACAGCATATGGTAGAAAACGGTAGAAACTGTAGCTTTCTGGAAGATAGCTACCAAACTTTCTTTGAAAGTCTGAAAAGCTCGTGATGAGTATGGGCAATCCTTCAGTAAGACCCATTTCAGCCACACCCAAAAAACCCGCTGTACTCGTGCTCACACCTTCAATCGGCTTAGCCCCGATTTCAATCTCTTCTACATATACCCCTGGTGATAAATACTCTGGCATTTTAAACCCCCTTTTCTGAAAGAGTTAATATTTTGATGGTCTCGTAAAAAGTCCCAACAACTTGTCATTTCAAGCGAAGCGAGAAATCTTCGCGATGTAATATGCAGAAAACATAAGATTTCTCCCTGCGGTCGAAATGACACATTCACTGAATCAGGCTTTTTTACAAAATCATCAATATTTTAATATCTCACAATAAACCACCTGTCATGGAAAGACGATGATTCCCAAAGATATCGTTTTCCCCTCCTCTATGGTTGTATTAACAGCTTTAGTATCTCCATCTTTTCTAATCTCAATAGTAATGTCCTCCTTCTTAATTCCTTTAAAATAAAGAACAAATTCCCCTCTCTCGTCTGTTATCGTTTCTATTGTCTTGCCCACCACGCTTACTAACGCATTGACTACCGGACCTGTATTTGAGACCAATCCCCTGACAAGGGTTGCGCTAATAGGAAAAGGATAGACAGGATTTGGCTTAAGGATAGTATCGTCAACGGGTTTCTTAGGATCCGGGAGGGGTATAACAATCTTCTTGTCCGCAGGGAAATAAAAGTCTGACTCAATATTGAGATTGTAATCTTTGTGAGACAAATCAGTGAAACAATGGTAGCCACTTAGATTCTTAAATGCTTTTATCTCTCCTTCCTCTAAAGTCACCTTAACCCGGCCCATCGGTTTTTCCCCTGTATTCTCATCAGTCAGCCAGACCGCCAGAGAAAGATTCGTAGTAATAACATCCCCTAAGTAAGCGATAAATTTATCTGTAACATAAGGCATGGTAAGAGCCATCTTAGTCTTCCTTTTACTTTGGTACCATATAAGAATCATTTATTTCTTTAGAAACAACCCGTTGCATATTAATTCCACGGGTTGAATCTATTCTTACGGGTGTAACCATATAACTTACAGATAGTCTGTATGCGACTTCCTGAAAGGCACTCCATATCTTTGTCAGGTCATCAAGAGATATGGGGTTGAAAAGGAGCTTTATTTCTTCATCTGTTTCTGAAAGGTCACCCTGTAAAGCGGTACCGATCATGATAGCATTGTCATGAAATATCTGCATGACCTTGCCCAATATGATTTTCTCTTGGGTCTTGTCC
>JAGLZA010000035.1 GCA_023131835.1 Caldifarciminota bacterium | reverse complement strand
GCATTAGCGGGTATAGCTAAGGTAACTATAAATATCGTTGCTACTACAATTATCGAAACAACAATGCTCGTTTTCATTTCCTGTTTAAGAAATTTAAAATTATACGTGCATATTTAAAGGTTGAGTTCATTTCATTTTTATTACAGACATTTGTAATAACTTTTGAAGTATTGCAAAGTTTTTTTAATAAATTGGTTAAAGTTAAATATCAAAAAGTATGATATGGTTTTCATTAAAATGGCATGGGGAATAGAATAGGGAAGAGGATGAGATGAATGAATAAGGATAAAAAGAAAATGGCATCATGGAGTGTAGTTGTGCTAACAGCAGTACTAATTTCTATGTTTGTCTTATTTGCACCTGCAAATGCCGGTGTTAGTCCTGAGGAAGGAAAATTTATTGGTAATAATGGAATAGCCATAATTGGTGAGACAAATCTGACTTTTTTTAATAAAAGCGTGTATATAATACCTTACGGGACAATAAGGAGCACCGCGGAGGATACCCCTATAGATCCTATATCTTTTAACGGACCGTTCGATTCCAGCCGTTATGAAGATGAACTGGCTACAACAGATGAATATGAAGTCACAGGTCCAAATGGAAAGATTATTGTATATTTCAATCCACCAGAATTAGATGTTAAGGTTAAAATTGACGGTGTGGAAGTTTCAAGGGTTACACAGGGTGATAATATAACCTTTGAAGCTGATACAAATTTATGGCATATAACCAATCTTAGTTGGGAGTTCTGGGTTTTCCGGGGTCCTCTTCCAAACAATATCATCTATAAACTCATAGACCCCAATGGTTTACAAAGACGTAGAGTTAACGGTGTATCCCTTAGGGATATTGATGTCGGTTTCGATTACGGTGGTAAAAATTCTCTAACGATAAACACTGCTGGGCTGGAACTTGGCGAATACACACTCAGCCTAGAAACCGATCCTGCGACAAATAACGGTCTTGACAAAGAAGGTCCTTCCATATCGTTTACAATAGAAAAGATAGTGGAAGGGGGAAATATTACATATATTAGTATAGAAGCGAGTCCAGAAGAACAAACCGTTAATGAAAAAGTAGTAATCTCTGCTTCTACTACTACACCAAATACCGATATCACTCTTAACGTGACGTCCGGTAATGCTTTGAGCGTGTTGTTCAGAGATGACAGAGGTGACGTAGAGGTAGGGGGTCACAGTGCATTTGGAAAGTCAGACAAAAACGGTGATTTCAAAGCTGCTGTGTTTTTTAGTGAGACCGGCTCCTACGAGATTACTGCAACCGAACTCAAACATAATACAACAGCTAGTGTAACCGTGCAAATTGTGGGATTTGAAGCAAGTGTGGAAACAGATAAATCAATATACTATATCGGCGAGGACGTTACGATCAGTGGTTCTACAAATGGGGGCACTGAGGTAACGATAAAAGTTGACAATGATGTACTCGTGGCAGGTGTGCCAATAGAAGGAAGAAAGTTTAGCTATACATGGGAAAGAACCGAGGAAAGATCACCAGGTTCATATAAGATTGAGATATGGGTCTTGCCACAATCATACCCTGAAACAGACCTTCCTGACGATTCTGTGACTATAGTGCTCTTGCGAGGGGGACTGAGTGCAAAGACGAGCACAGAGTTTGTTGCACAGGGAGACGACTTCACAATAGAAGGAACCGTCCCGGGCAGGGACTACGTGGACATCCTGACGATTGCACCAAAGGGTGGTGGTGGAAAAGGACTTGACCCTAACGACATCTTTACTGATACTGATGGTAACTTAAGTGCTTCGGGTCTCACACACTACACCAGTGGTGTAACCGGTGAGAAATTCACAAAAGACAAAATAAAAGTGAGCGTGAACGCTGATACCGGGACGTATCAAATAGCGGTGCTTAATTATGGAAGAGATAAGAAATGGGGAACGAGCGGCAACGACAACCTGTTAGAGGTCATAAGCAATGGTTATTCTTCTTCATTCGCAACAAAGACGAGCGAGCAGATTTTAGCGATATTAAAAGATAAAACGATTAATGTTGCGGGCAGTGACGACCTCTTATGTATAGCAACGATAAAAGTAGAAAACG
>JAGLZA010000349.1 GCA_023131835.1 Caldifarciminota bacterium | reverse complement strand
GAGGTCAGTTATAGGGTGGTAGCAAATACCAGTAGCGATTATAACCTTCTGGATTTTTATTTTCAAATGGTTTCAGGAGAACACTTATTTACCGCTTCCGGAGAACGAAAAGGGGATAAGATGATCGTTTCGATGGATGTTGCCGGGAATACAAGTAGGATGGAGTTCCCTCTCACTTCAGAGTATATCCCTGCTACCATTGAGGGAATGGTCAAGATGGGAAAAACAGGAAGTTTTCAGTTCTTTGACCCAACCCTTCAATCGGTGTTCGATATAACTGTAAAAAAGATAGGCCCTGATACACTGGAGGGTGTACCGGCAGTAAAATATTCAGTTCAACAGTCTGGCATCTATGTCTCCTTCTGGGTAGATAAAGATGGGCATCTCTTAAGGCAGGAATCTCCGATAGGTCTTGTTATGAAGAGAGAATCCAGTGATGTTGTTACAGATATTGGTGAAGTGAGTTTTAAACTGTATGATTCATATGCTATCAGAGTCGATAAGCCCATAGAGAATCCAAGAACGTTAAATTCACTCACTATTCGCCTGGATAGTGTAGACCTTGAGGGTTTGAGGATAGAAGATGACCGACAAAAACTATCAGGAAATGTTCTCGTTATAAAGAGATTGGAACCAGGTGATTCTAAAATTATTCCTGAAGAGGTTAAATCCTTTTTAGAGCCAACACCATTCGAGCCATCCGATGATGAGCTGATAAAAAAAACTGCTATGAAAGTAATAGGCGATAAGGAAGGATGGGAGGCGGCTCGGAGGATTATTACATTTGTAGATACAACCCTAAAGGATAGTCCGACCTTCTCTATACCAAATGCGCTGGATGCCCTTAAATCAAGGGAGGGAGATTGTAATGAACATTCAGCACTTGCCGTTGCACTCCTTCGCGCTTGCGGTATTCCTGCCAGGCTTGAGGTAGGCATAGTTTATGTCGCCGGAGCCTTCTACTACCACGCCTGGATAGGAGTATATGTTGGCGGTAAATGGATATCCGCAGACCCTACCTTTGGGCAGGTTGTAGCAGACCCTACGCATGTCAAACTTGAATACGGGGGATTTGAAGAACAGGCAAAACTCTACAGGGTAATAAATAAATTGAGGATATCTGTCCTTCAATATGATTGAATTACAAAATATATCCAAACAGTTCGGTAATCTTTTTGCTGTTAAGAACCTCAACTTAACAATTTCTAATGGTGAACTGTTTACACTTTTAGGTCCAAACGGTGCGGGTAA
>JAGLZA010000348.1 GCA_023131835.1 Caldifarciminota bacterium | reverse complement strand
ACCACTACAGTCAAGATGATAACAGGCTTACTTAAACCCACTTCCGGGAAGATTATAATCAATGATATTGATATTGGTAGGTTTCCGGAGAAAGCGAAGGAGATGATTGCATATATTCCCGATCAGCCGTATCTTTATCCTGAACTGAGTGGTAGAGAGTTTATTATATTCGTTTCAAGACTATATAAAATGGAATCTTCACAGATAAGTAAAAGAATGGAAAAATGGTTCAGTGAATTTCGAATAGGGGGCTGGATTGACCTTCCCGCTTCGGGATATTCTCATGGGATGAGGCAGAAGGTTATATTTATTCAAGCATTAATTCATCAGCCTGATATTATTGTGATAGATGAGCCCATGGTTGGATTGGACCCTGTTTCTGCAAGGACAGTGAAGCGTTTACTAAGAAAAAAGGTTGAAGAGGGAACTACTGTTTTTATATCAACCCATTCTCTTGTAGATGCAGAGGAGATATCTGACCGTGTAGGGGTTTTAAATGAGGGAGAATTGTTAGAAGTGGGGAGTATGGAGGAACTACGCAGCAAGCCTTCTTCAACACTTGAGGACATTTATTTTACTTTAACGGAGGAGATCCCTGATGTCAATTAATGTTGGAGTTCTTGTGTCAGGTAGAGGAACAAATCTTCAAGCAATCATAAACAAGAGCATTTCAAAGGAAATAGATGCAAAGGTGGTTGTGGTCATATCAGACAATCCGGAGGCTTATGCACTTAAAATAGCTAAAGAAGCAGGTATTCCTGCTTTATTTATAGACCCCAAAATAGATAAACCAGTACTAAAAGGGGAGAGTGAGAGAGAATATATAAAGGTGTTAAAAGATTACGGGGTCGAACTTGTGTGTCTTGCGGGCTTTATGAGAATCTTAAAGGAAGATTTTATTCGTGAATTTCAATGGAGGATAATGAATATACATCCTGCTCTTCTTCCATCGTTTAAGGGTTTACATGCTCAGAAACAGGCACTAAATTATGGGGTTCGGTTTTCAGGAGCATCGGTTCATTTTTTAAGCGATAAGGTTGATGCAGGGCCTATTATCCTCCAGGCAGTGGTTCCCGTATATCAGGATGACACAGAGGAAAGCCTCTCGAAGCGTATACTTAAAGAAGAACACAGAATATATTCAGAGGCTATTGACCTATTTGCAACCTCAAGGTTAGAGATAAG
>JAGLZA010000347.1 GCA_023131835.1 Caldifarciminota bacterium | reverse complement strand
AGATTATTCTTTCAGGTGAATTAGGGCACCTCTCTTTTGCCAAAGCAGGTTGGTTGAAATCCCTTCATGAGGAAAAGGACAGTTGGAGGATGGATCCTTTGAAATCAGGAGGTGGTGCTATTATTACCCTTGGTGCTCAGATTCTGGGATATGTGTCATGGCTTGTTGGGCTTGATGTCGTTAGTGTTGTTGCGGGTTTCCACACTACCGACAAGATTGAGGATTCGGGTATAATCTTTCTTCGTTATCATGATGGAATCTATATGATAATAGAAGTGGGGTGGACTCTTCTATTTGAAAAGGATTTCACCTATTTTAATCTTTATGGTGCAGATGGAGTTGCTCTTCTCAACCCGTTGAAGATAAAAAAAATAGAAGAAGGTAAGGTGATAGATATAACACCAGGTATTGTTCCAAAGCACCCTATCAAAGCCTCCTACCATAATATGATGAAGAAATTTGTCGAATACTATAAGAGCAGAGATGTGCTTTATCATGGCTGGAAGGATGCTATGGAGGTCTCCAGGATAATAGATGCAGCCTACCGTTCAGCAGAGGAAGAGAAGGAGATTCTGCTGTAGTGGCAAAGTTTTCCCGCTTTCTACTGCCTGTGCTTGGCGGTATTGTCCTGAATTTAGCATTTGCTCCATATAGATTATCATTGATAGCCTGGTTTGCTTTCATTCCTTTATTTTTTTCTCTTAGAGACGGAGAATATTCATTTATAAAAGGGTTCCTTATGGGTCTTGCATTCTATGGATCACTACTTTTTTGGATACCATTTTCCAATGCGGGAAGTGAGGTTGTGCCACAAATGATTGCAGGTTATATACTCCTTTTGATTTATCTCTCCTCTTATTTTGGTTTTTCTGCACTCCTTTACAGGAAACTAAAAGGATTAAATCGTATCTATCTATTTCCAGTGGTCTTTTCAGGGTTGGAATTTATTCGTAGCCTCTCATCAGTTTTTGGTTTTCCATGGGGATCTTTAGGATATTCCCAGACCAACCTTACCTGCTTTGTCCAGATTGCTTCTTTCGGGGGTGTTCCGCTTGTGAGCTTCTGGGTGGTTTCTATAAATATCCTTATATATATACTGATAGAAGAATATATTATCAGGAATAATAGTCCCCGGAGGATTTATCTTTATCTTCTTGGTGTAATGGTTTTATTCCCCCTGTTGTATTCCGGGGTGGTGGTGTTGAAGGGATACAGAAGTTCAGGTGAGATTACTGCCACTGTACTCCAGCCAAATATCCTACCGGATGAAAAGAGGTTGGGAAGTAGAAGGGAAAGGATGGAGGTAATACGTAAAGCAATTCTTAACTCTCCTAAATCCGATATATATATATTACCCGAGACTGCTTCTCCCCGTTCTATAATCAAGAATGAATCAACTAAAAGATTCTTTCAGGAGCTTGCGGCAGAGCAAGATGCACTTATCGTAACGGGTATGCCCGATTTTGAAATAAAAAAGGGTAAGATATGCCACTATAACGCAGCAGGATTGATTGATTCTGCAGGCTCCAGGGGTATATATAGGAAGATGTTTCTTGTTCCATTTGTTGAAAGGTTTCCATATGATGATGTTATACCCATTTTTAAGAAGATTGAACTTGGACAGGGACATTTTACTCCGGGGCAGCTCTTTCCTGTATTTGATGCGGAATGTGGAAAGTTCTCAGTATTTATATGTTACGAAGCAATCTTTCCGCAACTTATAAGAAAATTTGTGCAAAAAGATGCAGATTTTCTTGTAAATATCACTGAGGATAGCTGGTTCGGAAAGACCAATGCTCCGTATCAACACGCAGAGATGGCGATTTTTCGATGTATTGAGTACAGAAGGCCCCTTCTGCGCTCAGCAAATACAGGTGTTTCTTTGATTGTTGATCCCTTTGGTAGAACAATGAAAGAGACCGATATATTCAAAGAAGCCCGCATTAGTGCAACGATTCCCCTTGTAAAGGGTTTAACGGTATATTCAAGGATAGGGGATACTTCCGGATGGTTATTTTTGCTTTTTGTGGTTGGATTGATATTCTTTAAAAGGGATTTAGATGATTAAGAAACGTTCTCTTGAAAGCAGTATAAGAAAGTTAAAACCAATAGGGAAGATACGAGAATATGCTGAAAGGGCTCATAAACAAGTCTATCTCGTTGGTGGAGTTCTTCGTGATATTCTTTTGGGTAGGGAGGTTAAAGATGTGGATATTGCCGTAACCGGAAAGGGTGAAGATTTTACGAGAGCCATTGGGAGTTATTTTCCACTAAAAAGGGATATGGATGAGTTCAGGGTGAAGATAAATGGTATAGATGTGGATGTTCTCGGACTTGGAACAACAGAGATTCTCGTTGATCTGGAGAGAAGGGATTTTACTTTCAATGCGATGGCGTATAATCTTATGGATAAGCGGTTTATTGATCCCTTTAATGGAGTAAAGGATCTAGAGGGAGGTATTATTAGAGCATTAGGCAGGAAGAATATAGTTGAAGATCCGATTAGAATTATAAGGGGATTGAGGTTCAGGTCTTACTTTGATTTTGCGATAGAAGAAGAAACTATGAATCTATTCAAGGAGTATGCTTACCGGTTGCCCGAGAGTGCGCCCGAGCGGATTCATATGGAGTTGATTTCGATATTCAAAGGGGATAATTCGCACCAGGCAATAGTTCCGGAGATATTCGATGAGATATTCCCGGGGTTTTTACATATGAGAGAAATAGAAGGTGGTAAGGTAACAGATAATCTACTGGACCATTCTATTCTCACTCTAAAGATGCTAAATGATATTCTGAAGGATCCGCTTCTATTTAGGCAATACAAAAGAAAGATAGAGGACTATCTCAGGAGAAAGAGTGTGGGTTTGAGATTGGCTGCTCTTCTTCATGATATAAAAAAGCCTGAAACAATGGAACTAAAAGGTGATGAAGTGCATTTCTATGGCCATGACAGGATGGGAGGAGAATGGTTTGACGAAAGGGGGAGGGAACTCAAGTTCTCCTACTCTGAGAGGGATTTTATATCTCAATTAATTAAGAACCATATGTGGATACATCTCCTTGCAGCTCAGAAGGAGGTAACAGAAAGGGCAATGAGGAGAATGGCTTTCAGAATGGGAGAAGATGTTATTGGTCTATCAGTTGTAACCATTGCAGATCAAATGGCTTCTACAGGGGAAAGGGACGAGCACCTGATAGGAATTTGCGATGGAATAATCAAATACTACTTTGATTCAAAGAAGGATGTGGAAAGACCTTTGCTTCAAGGAAGGGATCTTATCAATCATTTTGACCTTGAACCAGGACCGATATTTGGAAGAATACTAACTCAGGTTCAAAATGCCTTTGAAGAAGGTGAAATACGGACAAAGGAAGAAGCCTTACAATATACTAAGAAAAAGTTTATTGAAAGACTTGACAGAGACAAAGAAGATAATAATATGAGGTAAAAGGAGGGAAAGTGGAGAAGACTATAACGAGAATATACATTGTTTTTTTTCTTTTAATATCCTTTTCTGGTTGTAATGAGAGTTCTTCACCAGCATCGAATTTTAGACCACCAAAAGACAAAATCATTACCAGAGAGATGGCAAAGAAATATGCAGTGGTATCGGTAGCTCTTACAGAAGCTGTAGGGGAAGAAGCAGTCATAATCGAGGATTTCAGGGAAAAACGTAATATATCATTAGATATGAATGAGCTCAACGATAGAACTTTCAAAAAGGAACACCCTGATATTATTACCGAATGGAATAAAATACAGTCAGATTGGAAAGAAAAACAGGTTTCGATCTATAAAGAGTTTGGAATGAGTGAAGAGGAGTGGGATTGGATAGCAGGGGCACTTATTATGCCGAGAAATAGACCGATGCAGGAGTTCATAAGGAAGGAAATCGAAAGAATCGAAGAAGAAGGATTCCAGAAAGAGACACAAACCACAGATAGTACGTGAAGTAGCGTAATCCATGTTTCTTCAAGGTTTTGTAGAATGCCCACAGGGCAAAGAGTCCAGATAGAAAAGCCATTATCGTTCCAATAGATATAGAAAAACAATCCAGCCCATTTAGAGGAATTTCCCTTAATTCAAGAAAGAAAGCACCCAACAATGCAGGTATTGCAAGGATAAAAGAGAATTCAAACGCATCTTCTCGGGATACTCCGAGAAGGAGTGCAATGGCTACGGTACTACCAGATCGTGATATTCCTGGAATGAGGGCTATGGATTGAGCGATTCCGATTAGAAAGGCTATCTTTAGATTTATATTCTTTTTACCATTTCCCCTTGCACTTATAAAGAGAATGCAACCTGTAATAAATAGCATTGAAAGCACAAGTAGGGGATTTGTAAACATCATTTCTACCTTTTCTTTTAACAACACCCCAACGAGCACAATAGGAATCGTCCCGATAATAATGTGAGGCAGTTTTTCCCTGGAGAGATAAGTTATTATTCGTTTTCTAAAATATATAATTATGGAGAGCAGGGTACCAAAATGCAGCGCCACTTCCATTATTACTCCGGGTGTTTTAATTCCAAGAATGGTTTTAAATAGCACTAAATGTCCTGAACTGGAAATAGGGAGGAATTCAGTGAGACCCTGGATTATACCTAATATTATTATTTTCAATTTATTCCGCTTATGAATAAAGCAAGTATGCCATTAAATATTGATATCTTGAGTATTTGCTGGGTCTGCCGGAACCACGATGGGGATTTCTTTCTTCTCTTTATCATAATGATTACGGGGACTACTACGCCAAAACCTGCGCATATTCCAAAGGAAGCACCATAGTAGGGTATGGCTATTAGTATTGAGAGGATTAGAAGAGACAGTAGAGCTATGGTGAGGTGACAGGTCTTTTCTATGCCAAAAACGATGGGGAATGTGCGGAGGCCGGCTTTTCGATCACCGATAAGGTCTTCACCATCTTTCAGAATTTCACGCGGAAGATTCAAAAAGAATGCAAAGATTACCGGAAAAAAGATGGTATTAATATTTCCAGAAGCAGAAATAGAACCAACCAGGAGGGTCAAAGCGAGCAATAGGGAAATCGCAATATTTCCGATTAATGGATAGGGCTTAAGGAATGGTGTATAGAGGATTAGTAATGTAATAGAAAAGAGGCCAATCCATAAAAGGGTTAAATCAATAAATACAAGTATTAAAGCACCTATAAGAAAGAAACAAAAAGAACCGAACAATGCCCCTCTATCAGATAACCGTCCTGAGGGTATTAATCTTTGAGGTTTGTTTATCCTGTCTATATCCCTATCAAAGTAATCGTTTATCAGATTCCCACCTATAGTAATTAGAATTACAGAAAGGATTGATAAATAGACAGACAATTTCATACTATGTCCTGATAAGAATGCACCCAAAAGGACGGATATACCTGCTATTAGAGAATTAATCAGCCTCATTAAGATACAGGGGAACCTGGAGATACAACCTGATCAGGTGAGATTAATGTTATGTTTTCTCCTTCTGTTGCTGCAAGAAGCATTCCTTCGGATCTAACTCCTCTTATTGTAATGGGTTGGAGATTAGTTATAACCACTATTCTTTTTCCCTTTAACTCCTGGGGAGTATAATGTCCCTTTAGTCCTGCAACAAGTGTGCGTTTTTCTCCAGTATCTACTGTTAATTTGTATAATTTGTCAGCCCCCTCTATTTCCTCTATCTCCTCAATTAATCCTATCTTCAATCCCAAATTCTTGAATTCCTCAATACTGGCATACGACATCTTTAGCCTCCTTATTTCTTTCACTATCTCTTTGTCCTCAACCTTTTTATATAGAGGGTTAACCTCTCCAATTTGATGGTCTTTCGGTATTTGTATCTCTTTGAGTGAGTCCCAGTCTTTCCTTTCGAGATTCAACATATTGAGAATGCGGCTGGCACCAAAAGGTATAAATAATTCTCCTATATTGCCAAGGAGGTGAACAATATGTGCACATAAGTGCATTGTAGTTTTCATTTGTTCTTTATCTTCTTTTCGCGTAAGCCATGGTTTCATCTGGTCATAGTACCTATTTCCTACTGCTGCTATCTGAATGAAATATTGAACTGCACGACGGAACTGGAAATTAGTTAATGCCTCATCTATCTGGTCCACAAGTTCATTTGTTTTTTTTAGCATATTTTCATCTTCTTTTCGAAGAATTTTCGGTTCTGGTATCCTTCCGTCTAAGTATTGCTGGATGAATTTAAGCGTTCTATGGACAAAGTTTGCAAGGATATTAATCAATTCTGTATTTACTCTTTCCTGGAATTCTTCCCATTTGAAGTCAGAGTCCTTTGTTTCAGGGATTATAACAGAAAGATAATATCGTAAGAAATCAGGGTCGAAGTCTTCTATATATTCATGCAACCACACAGCCCAGTTATTACTGGTTGAAATCTTCTGTCCTTCGAGATTTACATATTCATTTGCTGGTATTTCTGAGGGGAGGATATATTCTCCATATCCCATCAGAGTGGCTGGCCATATAATACCATGAAAGACTATATTATCCTTTCCAAGAAAATGAATCAATTTAGTGTTTTTCCCCTGCCAGTACTCTTTCCACTTATCCGGTTTTCCAATTTTGTTAGCCCATTCAATGGTTGAAGAAATATATCCGAGTGGTGCATCAAACCATACATAGAGTACCTTATCCTTCGCTTCCTCTAATGGGACCTTTATACCCCACTTAAGGTCTCTTGTTATTGGGCGTGGCTTGAGTCCTTCCTTCATCCATCCCTGTAGATATCTAATCACTGTTTTTTTCCATTTCTTCTTGTTCAACCACCCCTCAAGCTTCTTTTGAAATTTATTGAGCGATAAATACCAATGTTTTGTTTTTCTCTTTTCAGGGATAGAGCCACATATCTTGCATTGAGGATTTATAAGTTGTTCAGGTTCCAACCAGCTTCCGCAGGACTCACAGGAATCACCACGTGCTTTTTCATACCCGCAATAAGGACAGGTTCCTTCTACATAACGGTCAGGCAGGTATCTTTCACATTTTGGGCAGTAGAATTCTTCTGTAATAATAGGTTCTATATATCCCTTTTCGTATAAATTAAGGAAGAAGTCCTGTGCCAACTCGTGGTGGACCTTTCTGGATGTTCCTGAGAAGTTATCGAATTCCACCCCTAAGTTTTTAAATGTGATTTCCATCAGATTATGATAATGGTCTACTATCTCTTGGGGTGAAATACCTTGCTTTTCAGCTGCAATGGTTATTGGAACGCCGTTCTCATCGGTCCCACATATATGAATTACATCCTTTCCCTTCCTTTTCAGGAAGCGGGTATATATATCAGCAGGGAGGTGAACTCCTCCGAAGTGACCTATATGTAGGGGTCCGTTTGCATACGGTAAAGCATCAGTTACTATAATCCTTTCAGTTATTCTTTTGGAGGAATCCTTATCCACTTTTCACCTTTCCGTTTAAGTTCATTGAGGGATATTTCTTCCTGAGTATCGTCTTCATTAACAAGTGTGATCACTTCTGTTAGCATATTTCTATGTAGAACTGTGCTTTTGCCTTTAGGATTTATTATTTCATCTCCTCGTTGTGGAAATTCTTTTTTACGCTCTTCATAGAATTTTCGTTCATAGGCAAGGCAGCAGAGTAATCTACCGCAAGGTCCTGAGATTTTATATGGATTTACATATATATCCTGATCCTTAGCAACTTCAAGTGAGACTGAGAGTTTCTCGGTAAGGTATGTGCTACAACAGACTTCCTTTCCACAAAGACCAATTCCACCAAGGTAGCCTGCATAATCACGAACCCCAATATGCCTTAACTCAATTGTGACATTAAATTGTTCCTTAAGATCCTTAACGAGTTTACGAAAATCCACTCTCTTATTTGCCAGAAAGTAAAACTTGAAGCGTTTCTTATCCCATTCTCTGTCAACCCCTACAATCTTCATAGGAAGTTTATGATATTCAATCCTCTTGTTACAGAATTGATAGGCCATTTCCTCATCCTTCCTAATATCTTCTATTTTCCCCTTTTCTTTATCATATATTGGACGCATTATTCTACCTACCGAAGTTACTTTTGCTTTTACACTATAATACGCCTTTCCGAGGAAATATTCTCCCTTTATTTCACAGAGAACTAATTCCTCAAATTCTGGAGTGAATGAAGTATCCATCGGATACTGTATCCCGGAAAATTTTACATTGTATAACATCAAATCTTCAAGAATAGATAGAACAGTATTTTTTCAGAAGTGATATTGGAATAATAATATTCATATGCTCTTTTTAGATAAAAGAATATTCTATATGCAGCATCAGCAGTGATTTTGGTATTTTTATACTTATCTTCAACCATTTTCCATAAGTAGAGAAGTAGAAGTTCAATGTTCCTTCTCTCTTCTATATCCTTTTTCCAGTCCTTTATTCGATGTTTCGCCCTGGTTTTGAAGAATATCTCATCTAATTCGTCTTCAATCTCCATTTTTGAGTTGAGTAGCAGTGTTTCTTCTATACCTCTTCCAAAGTATTTTATTGCCTTATCTTTGAGTATTTCCATCTGGAGACTGTGGGAGAGTGGTTGAAATCGAATGGTAAGGGTCCTTGATAGAATAGTTTCCGTAAGAAGATGTGTGTGTGTGGCTATAAGTATAAAAAGCACATTCATGGGCGGTTCCTCTAATAGTTTTAAGAAAGCGTCAGAGGCATTTGCTGTCATATTCTCCGCCTGGATGATAAGGAATATTCTCCACTTCCCTTCCATAGGGTTAAGATATGCATAATGTTGCATTGCTCTGATCGTATCAATTGATATGCTTGCTTTACTGTACCTGAGTTTGTAATATTCTCCTTTTTTTCTTATTTTTAATACCTCATTTGCTTCATACTTATCAAACTCTGGAAAAACCATCATTACATCAGGATGTGTCCCCCTTTTTATCTTTCTGGGGTTGCCAATTATCTTACCACTAAAGTCCAATGCTGAGGAGAATTTCCCAACCCCTGGAGGTCCATAGAAGAGGAGAGCGGAGGGGATTTTCCCCTTCTTTATTATAGATGATAAAAGTTTTTTTGGTATTTCCTGTCCTTGTATATCACTTATCATTTAGTATTATATTTCGATAAAATTCATAGGGTTTACAGATTTACCTGATTTCCTTATTTCAAAATGGAGTATTGGTTCCTTTGCTGAGCCAGTTTGCCCTATCTTCCCAATTACACTCCCATTGTAGACATCATCTCCGTTTTCTACTGTTATTGTGGAAAGATGAGCATAGAGGGTAATGTAATCCCCCCCATGATCTATCAATATCATTTTTCCGTATCCGAGAAAATTATCACTATAGACAATTCTGCCAGGAGCCACAGCTCTTATATCCTCTCCCCATTTGGCTATAATATCGATGCCTTTATTCAATGTTACAGTTCCGTATCTTTCGTCCCTTTTCCTTCCGAAATAGCCTATTATGAATCCATCTACAGGGAGTTCGAGTTGTTTTTTTTCAAAATAAGCACTCCCTTCAGTTTTTGCTTTTGTGGAAAGCATTCGGATCAATTGTTCCAGATCATCCATAGCCTTTTTCATTTCCCTGGACATCACTATTGCTTTTTCCCTTTCGGTTTCTATCTTTGCAAGATATTCATTCTTTTTATTCTTGTCCTTATTTAATTCCTTTTCCTGATTATCTACCTCACCGTATATTTTTTCTAATAAGGCTAATTTATTCTCTATCAAAGTCTTTTTTGATTTAAGGCGGTTTTCCAGAGACATAACTTCATTTAATACCCTTCTGTCATGATCTGCTATTAATGTCAGATACTTTATCCTTTTCAGGGCGTCGCTGAATGAATACGAGAGCAAAACAACAGCTAATGGATGCAATGATCCATGTATATATATTTCCTTCATCCTATTTCTCAATACAACCCTTTTTTCTTCTAAGCGGTGATCCAGTTCTTCTATCAATAATTCTAAATTCCTTATCTCTTCAACGGTTATTGCTTTCTTTCGTTTAAGTTCTTCAATCAATTCTCTGTTCAGATATATTTCTTTATCTAATTCCTGTATGTTTTTCAGTATACTGCTCTCTTCTCCTTTTAATTTAGCGATCTTTTCCTTTTGAGCAGATAACTTTGTTTTTAATATCTCAAGACGTTCTTCTGGTGATTGTATGGTTGAAGAAAAAAGAAGAAAGACAATAAGGTAAAACATCATTTACCCCGGTAGATCTCTATCCATTTTGAGTTCTGATTCAGGAATGTGTCTGTTTCTAAATATAAAGGATTTAGTCCGGTTTTTGATACCGAATATTATTCCTATAAGAATAATTATAAAATGTCTTCTATTCATAGTACCCGAATTGTCTTACAAATTCTTCCTTTTTTCTCCATTTCTTTCTGACTTTAACCCTGACATTGATATATACATGTTTTCCAAGGAATTTTTCTATATCCTTTCTGGCACTGGTTGCAACCCCTTTTAATTTTTCCCCACCTTTTCCTATAATAATGCCCTTTTGCGAGTCTTTTTCAACATAGATATAGATATCTATCTTTTCACCCTTCATATCGATTACCTTTACTGCAGTGGAATAGGGAATTTCCTGTTTATATTCTTCGAATATCTTCTCTCGCATGATTTCGGCTATGAAGAAACGTTCAGGGCGGTCAGATAGATATTCCTCAGGGAAGAAAGGGTGTTGGGTGGGAAGATATTTGAGTATCAGTGGAATCAACCTGTCAACATTCTCTCCTGTTAGTGCTGAGATTGGAAGCACCTCATCAAATTGATCATCGTTGACATTTTTTCTGATTTTCTCTAATTCCTCCTTGCTTATGCTATCGATCTTATTAAGGAGGAGAAAAACAGGTGTTTTTATAGAGAGGGGTTTTTTGTTGGGTGGGTCTGGATGCTCGGGGGAGATAAGGAACAGGGTAAGATCAGTATCTGTTGAGGCACGTTCTATCTGTATCTGCATGGCTTTATCCAGTTCATTTTTTGGTTTGAACCACCCTGGTGTATCGACAAAAATAATCTGATCCTCGCCCTCTGACCATATACCGGTAATTCTCTGTCTGGTGGTTTGGGGTTTCTTTGTGATGATCGAGAGGTTCGTTTTTACCAGACGATTCAAAAGAGTCGATTTCCCTACATTGGGTTTGCCAATTATAGTAACATAGCCCGTTTTCATATAAGGAATATAGGTTTCACCCATTCAAAGTCAAGGGGGAGTTGCTTCGCTCCATTGAAAAATGCAAAGTGCAAAATGCAAAATTATTCCCACCCCCACCCATTTTTAGCCACGGTTTCTGCACGGTTTAATATAGAGTCGAGAGTCGTGAGTCAAGAGTCATCAGTCGAGAGTCCCACCCAGAACCCAAACTTTCTTCTGACACAAATTTTCACTGATTACGACAGATTGTTTAGATATCTTGCTCTTTTGTAGGGGCGAGGTTTCCTCGCCCTTTTTGGAGTAGTGGCAATTCATGA
>JAGLZA010000346.1 GCA_023131835.1 Caldifarciminota bacterium | reverse complement strand
TGGGAGCTTTGTTAGGAGCAAGGGGGGGGGTTGACATTCCGGCTAAAGATCGGAAGTCAGTACACATTAAATTGGCGGCGGCATACAAACTATTTGATAAGGAGCTGCCCGAATACCAAGGAGGTGGTATCGAGAAGATGGAGAAAGAAGAAAAAGTAGAAGCTGTTACCTATACGGGTGAGCAGACAAAGGATATGATGGCAACCGCAGTGTCAGAAGCCACTGAAAAACTTGGCAATGCACATGCGGTGGAGCTAACGAAATTGAAAGACGAGACAGAGGCAAAGGTAAAGAAAGCGGAAGTAGAACACGAGAAGGCAATAGGTATAGCGAGAGAGGAAGCGTTTAAACACGCTCAGGCGCGTACAACGTTCATGCAGAAGTTCAGCCTCAAAGACGACAGTGCAGTGATGAAGCAGTACGATGATGTGAAGACCGTGATGGACATGCAGACTTTGGTAAATACGATGGAGATACCAATGGCAACTCCAGTTGCAGCGGGTATAAGCGCAGCCGCGGGAGAAAAGGCAGACGCACCAAGGGAAGAAGTATTAGGCACATGGGATCCGGTTAAGGGAGAGTTCGGTAAAGGATATAGGGGAGGCAAGTAGAAATGGCACAATCAGGATTTGTACTACCTTTGAATGATGTAGTTCAGGGGGACTACTTAACGGAGAGATTGGAAGTAGGTCCAGCCGCAACCGTGGCGAAGATGTTGCCAGGGAGACACGTGGTGTATGATGGCACTGACTATGGTGTTAAAGAAGGGGGCGCAGCGGGCTCAGTTATAGGCATCATAGGCTATGGCGAAGCAAACGCGGATTATAAACCCGCTACGAGAGACACGGCATATACCGCGAGGGGAGATGAAATACCCATACACAACGGTGCTTTTAGAGCAAGAGTGTATGTAACTGAGGCAGTGGGTAAAGGTGACCCTTTAGTTGCAGCCGCAGACGGTAAATTTGATAAATATGATTCCGCTACTTTTGTTGCGAGTAGTCATGTGTTGGGTCATGCAGCGGAAACGATTGCTGATGCAGGGCAGATATGGGCGGTAATGAGTATATAATAGGAGAAAATGAGAAATGAGTAACGCATTAAAGAATTTAGGAAAAGCATGGGATGCAGCTATCGTAGCTGTATTAGGTGAGCAGACAATAGGCAGAAAGCTCATACCGAAAAATGAAGTTCTAAGTGGTAAAGGTATTGGTATGACATCTGTTGAGACAAGAGCGTACACAGCAAGGTCAGACGCGGTAATAAACTATGACATCCAGGAAGACTTGGAAGACGCAGTAGACATCACGTCAAAAACGCTAAAAATCCCAGTGCAGCAAGATGACGCAAGAATCAAGAGGCGTGACTGGGAAGCCTACAAATTAGCAGGTGTGAATATCGACAATGATATTGCAATAGACATGGCTGCAAACGTTGCAGAGAAAGAAGATGAAATGATCATAGACGGATGGAAACCCGACGGCACAAACTATTACGTAAAGGGTATGTACCAAGTAGCCAACAACGCTTATAATGGCGCGGATTTTGGCACTGTTGGAAGCGCTTTAGCAGCAGTTGCAAACGCTATCGCTTTGTTACGTGCAGACAAGATATACAGTATGGGCTGGAACTTAGTGTTGAATCCCGTTCAGTACGGGGAATTGGAAGCCAGCTACTCGTCAACTATGGGTTTAGAGTACGAACAGGTACTAAAAATGCTGAACAGAAATGCACCAGGCAATCCAGGACGTATATATGAATCGTCAAGCTTGGCTGATGGAGAGGGCATGGTAGCTCCAGTCGCAACAGCAGCGAACAAGAGATTCTTTGATCTGGTAATTGCACAAGAGCCGAAACATGATATTTGGTATGAAACCTCAGAGGATTCAGGACCAATACGTGCCAGACTTTTGGGTGCGTTAGTACCACGGTTTAAACACCTTGATAGTAGCGACTTAGACAACTGTATCTGCCAACTAAACACCATATAACATGAAACTAAGATGCGTCATCGGATCTTTAAGATTCAGTGACGGTATGGAGTATTCAAAGGGGGACATTTTTTCCCTCAATGATGAAATACTCCTACAAACTCTTTTACGAGGAGGTAATGTAGAAGAGATAGTGCAGAAAAAGGTAGAGCCAAAACATATTAAAGTAAAAAGGAGGGTAAAACCTAAAAGATGACATTAACAACAAATTATAGTTTTGATAAAAGCAAAAGAGGGCATCAAGATGTAGATGACGATATAGGCCGTATAGCTGACAATCTTGACCTGATAGATGCGGCTATTAAAGACAGAGAGAGTGAGAAAGGCGCATCAAACTTTGCAGGTCAGGGCGGCATAACAATCACGCACAATTTAAATCTTGCAAGTTATGGTGTAACTATTGTTCAAACAGATGCAGACCCTATAGGTTCAGTGGGGGAAATATGGGTGACAGACATTGCAGTGAATTCGTTTGTCGTACGTAATTCCGGCAGTGCAATCACATCTTTTACGTGGATTACTCATAATACAACATAGAAAAATGACAACAATAATAAAATCAAACTCCAAAGTAACGATTGGAGCAATGGAATATAAAGGTGAAAGCATACCGAGCAAGACCTTTGATCTCAAAGAACATAAAGGCGAAAGAATCAGAGTGCACATCGACAACGACAATACACTAACTATTGAAAGCAGACCAACACAGAAACTATTGATATGCGAACTTGACATTCCAGAGATAGAATTGGTACACACGAAAACGACAAAGAAAGACGAAAATGGCGAATTCATCATTGAAACAAAAGAGAAGGAATTGGACTTATCTAAAGTGGAAATGAAAGAATATTTAGAAGAAGAGGTGAAAAAAATATAAAATGACAGAAGATTTAAGTTTAAGTGGATTGAGAAACAGATTTAATCAATTGAATGATATAAGTGCAAACTTCGTAGAGTTCCCGCGCAAAGCAACAAGTGGTTTCGGCGCAGCACCGGGAGAGGCATATTACGATGTCGGTTTTCGAA
>JAGLZA010000345.1 GCA_023131835.1 Caldifarciminota bacterium | reverse complement strand
GACCTGCGATGCTTTTATGGTGGATGGTGCTGCGCTCTTTACACGAAATTTTTATCAGAGGATATTTAAACCGGATGGAACCGACGCCCATTATCTAAAGGTAGCTCGGTTATCATCACTTATTATTGTTGTAGGCGGTTTGGTAATTGCTCTGACTTTACCAAATGTGGTCAGAGGTATACTTATGCTTTTGAAAGTAACAGCCTTTTTCGGCATTTCATTTTGGATGGGTGTCATCTGGAAGAGGGCGAATCGATACGGTGCATGGGCAAGTTTCCTCATTTCTTCAGGGGTATGGGCTATCATGATCAGTTGGAGTCACATTATGAACTTTCTTTTAAATATAGGTATCATTTCCGGACAATCTCATTTCTTTTCACCTGATTTTAAGTTTACAGATGCGCTGCAGATGGCTATCTATTTACCCTTAGGATTTATAACCATGATTGTCGTTAGCCTTTTCACCAGACCTGAACCTAAAGAACAGATTCATAAATTCTTCAGTCTGTTGCATACTCCAGTAGGAGAGGAAAGAAAATTAAAAGAGGCAGGTATTGAAATGATTTATGAGGGAGAATCGTCATGAGCACAAAAGAAGATGACAAGTTGAGAGAGTCACTAGAAGAGAGAGGACACAGTTTACTAATAGTAGACCTATTACGTCTTCCCTCAAAGTTTAGTTTCAAACGATATCGAATCGATCTAATAGGATTTATCGCTGCTTGGATTCTTGTCTTTTTCATTCTATTGTTGACAATATGGTTAGCAAAATTTGGTGGGGGACCTTAGTAAAGAAATGAGTTTAAATTATAGATTTTTATTTATTCAAAATATAGTAGGAGGATTATTACAGATGAAGCATAAAAAGAAATTGGAAAATCAAGAGAAATATAGTGATCTCATCCTTGTTGATCTACTCCACCCAGACTGGAAGCACTTTTTTACTCGTTATCGGACCGATCTCGTTGGTTTCATCATATTTGTCATTCTAATGGTAATGATCATGGTAGGCACATACTTCTTAAAAAATATCGGCAGCTAAAGGAAGGTTAATTAATATGCGTTCTTTAGATATTCTTGTTATCATCTTGTATTTTTTAGTTATCGGGATTATTGCTTTTATATCTAAGAAAAAGATTGCCACCCAAAATGATTTCTTTTTAGGTGGACAAAGATTTAAAAAATTTTTGATGACTATGTTGTTTTTCGGTGCTGGTACTCATACTGATCAGGTAGTTGCTGTAGTTAGTAAAATTTATCGTGTAGGGCTGTCTGGTATCTGGTATCAGTGGTTGTGGCTTTTCACTTCTCCATTCTATTGGTTAAAACTCCCTATTTTACGGCGATTAAGGAGAATGACAACTGCTGACTTTTTCGAAGAAAGATATTCGACAAATCTAAGTATCTGTTACGCAATTATTGGCATTTTTACCGTTGCTGTTGATATAGGTCTAATGTTGAAAGGTACTGGAGCTATTGTTGATGCTGTCACTCTTCATCAGCTACCAACTGATTGGGCAATCCTTGCCATTGCAGGTCTGTTTGTGTTTTATGGAGTAATGGGGGGTTTAGTAGCCGCTGTATGGACGGATGCAATTCAGGGAACACTTACTATGATTCTCTCATTTCTTTTGATTCCCTTTATGTTGATGAATGTGGGTGGCATGGCTAATCTCCACTTTGAATTGGAGCAGGTAAGGAATCTGAAGCATGTTTTTAGTTTAGTTTCACCCGTTGGTATCACAGCTTTTTATATCTTTGCTATTTCATTGAATGGTTTGGTGGGTATGTTTACTCAACCTCAGGTAATGCAGACTGGTGGTTCTTGTAAGAAAGAGATGGATGGAAGAGTAGGAAGTTTAATCGGAACAGTGCTTAAACGTGTTTGCACAGTTTCATGGGCTTTTATAGGTCTTGGATGTATTTACATGTTTCCCAATTTGACTGATTCTGATCTTGCATTCGGTAAAGCCATTTATGTTTTGTTACCAACAGGATTATTGGGATTAATGATAGCATGCATGCTGGCAGCTGTCATGTCAACTTGTGATGTTTTAATGGTTTCCGGGACTGCTCTGTTCACGCGGAATATCGTGAAAAACGTTGCTAAAACCGCACTGTCCGAAGAAAAGTTCTTGCTCATTAGTAGAACAACTTCAGTAGTCATCGTAGGGCTCGGAATTTTTATAGCTCTCAAATTGTCGAGTGTTATTGAGGGATTGGAACTATTCTGGAAGTTAAATGCCTTTACGGGATTTGCATTTTGGGCTGGTATCATCTGGAAACGAGCCAATGTTTACGGGGCATGGGCAAGTATAATTGGCAGCGTTTCAGTTTGGTTGTTAACCACACAATCTTTCTTCATTTCGTTTATGAGTAATTTTCCCGGAGTCGAATCCCTCAGATTTGTAGTGGAAAAAGAGGGAGTAATGAGTATATACTTACCCTGGCAGATGGTCTTCTACCTAGCTGCAGGATTTATCTTAATGATTATAGTTACTTATCTTACGAAAAGTCTTCCTGGAAAAAATATGGATAGATTCTACCGTAAGCTACGAACTCCAATAGGAGTTGATGCTCAATTAGATGTAATAAAATAATGATAGTATAATATACAGACCTTCTCAAATTTAGTTTTTTACTTCCGCAAATAGTTGTTATAACTTCATAAAAGTAAGTTTTTATTATACTTGAATCCACTTATCCGAGAGGGGTTTATAATGAGGAAAAAGTTGGTTTACAACAATTCTATTATTAATATACAATTTTAGTTAATGTGAAAGGAAAACAATGATGAAGATTGAAATTTATGAGACAAAGGAAGAGACTGCAGAGGCAGCAGCTAGAAAAGCATCTGAGGTACTAAATGCGGTTGTAAAACAGAATGGACGTACAAACTTTATTGCGGCTACAGGCGCATCTCAGTTTGACTTTTTAGAAGCACTAACATCTGATAAGTCGATTGATTGGGGTAAAACCACAATATTTCATTTAGATGAGTATGTTGGCATATCTGAGCAACACCCTGCAAGTTTTCGTAGGTATTTAAAGGAACGACTCATTGATAAAGTTCATCCAGAAAATGTGTACTTGATTGAAGGGAATGCCAAAGATCCAC
>JAGLZA010000344.1 GCA_023131835.1 Caldifarciminota bacterium | reverse complement strand
CTTTTAAACTAACTTGTGCATATTGCACTAATTCACCAGGGTAAAAACACATACAATCGTAAGCGAACTATATTTGACCCCCCTTAAAACGCAAATTTGAAGGTTTTTTAAATTATTTTTAAAAAAAAGAAGGATTTCTTAAATCTTATGTAGTAATATTAAAAATAATACCGCTGAACTTCGCTCACCGGTAATTACAATATTTTAATTTTGGAGGTCCATTATGCCTAAAGTAGAACAGACAAGCCCAGAGGGAAAGGTCATAGGTAATATTTCAATGAAAGAGGACATGATAGAAGAACACCTGCATAAGATCTCAAAACTCTTTCCTGAATTTTCCTTAGAGTGGTTAACTGCCGTAGAGAAGAATTATGATTCATTTCTTAACTATCTTATGACTGCAATAAAGACACACTATAAAAACAGATCTTTAAAATAATTTTTTTCTCTATCCCAAAAAAGAAAGGCAGGTGAAAAATTCTCCGTATTAAATAACTTAGTCGTTAGTTGAGGTCCCTGGTCCGCCCGGGGATCTCAATTTTTTATTCAAAAAATAATCCTTGGCCACCTTTTATTTTATCACCGATATTTTACCTATTTATATTTTTTGTTCCCTAACCTCTCCGTATGAAATGCGCAAATAAAGGAAAGATTATAAGGTTGTTTGTTCTTATTATATATAGTCTCGGCTTGTAGGTTCGTAGTGGTTTACTGTGGTCCGGGCCTTCACCTGGTACTCTGTGGATTAATGTTTTCCTTAACTTTTATAATTACTTTTTTTAAATAAATTTAAACTATTCCGGATCTTCTTTTTTATCTCCTTTATTCTGCTTTAACTCTACGAAATTATTATTTCACCCTGGGGCACAGGATAATATCCTGGAAATTCTCCGTCCTCTGACTTCCAAATTTTGCCATAAGATCCAGCACCTAAGTTGAATGCTCTCCATGCATATGCACCTGTATATTGCGGAAAATTAAACCATGCTTTATATATATATTTATACTTTCCGATCGGTATAAAGGAATATTTACAATTTAATCCATCACCCCAATTTACATTCATATATTGACCTGTACTGTATGGATATAAATGAATCTCCGCAAAATAATATACGCACTTTACTCCTGATCCTGGCGCATAACATGGATGTTCATCTGATGAATTTAGAAAATTTATTGGATAGTATGTATGATAGCTAAACCATCCTGTTTTCATACTACCTTCCCACGCTAATATCCAGTTTCCTAGTGGAGGACCTATCGGAAAATCCTCAAATGGCTCCGGGTCCGGTTGTATCAAACAATCTCTATCTACTCCATGATAGCTATATCTTTTTTTGCCTGGTTTATTCGGATACCCATATATAAAACCCGTTTTCATGGTTTTCCCTCAAATAATATATTTGGTGCAACTTGCCTATTTCCATCGTCATCATATAACGTAAAATATATAGGTTTAGGAGCCATTAATATATCTGCTTTAACTATTAACGTAGTTTCATAATTATATATCTCCTCTGGTGTTTCCGGATCAATATATAATTGTAATATTTCCCATACAACCTTAAATTTTAAAGCCTCTTCAATCACTTCATAATTCAATGCTATTGGCGCTATAACTCTCTTTAATTTCCAATATTTCATAATTATCGCTCTGTATACGTCAGTCCAACTCGGTTTTACTCCAACTGTTGATAACTGCCATGTTTCAAGCATATTTGGACTTAACCGGTGCATTGACCTATTCGCAATAGCAAAAACCGCCATAGCTTCGGCCTGTAAAGCCGTGTATGGCGGTTTAGGTTTCTTTGGCCATGATCTAGCTACTGGAGTAATACCCCTTAACATATAGAAATCAATAACACCTCTCATTCTTTCTATTGTTTCAGGAGTTATTTCTTTTACTATGGCCATCTAAAAACATCCTTTCAAACACTCTTTTATACTTCAGATTAGGCAGTAGTCGTAAACGAATAAATCCCGGTTCTCGCTTGATTTGCGGCAGTTTTATCCATTATATAAAAGTATATCTTCGTTGAAGCCCCACAAGCTGCCAATGTTACTTCATAATCTCCGGCCGTATCTACCATCGCTTCTTCATTAAACATGCTAGTCTTTGATGTTCCCCAATATAGTTTAACCGTGGATCCAACAGTACCGGTTATATTAATTTGTGCACCAGCAGCGCCTATTGCTGTTACAAGACAATCAACCAACGGGACCCATGTTTCAGCCGCAACAGCACATGCAATCTTTAATTTAACCAGCATATTAAAACCACTCGCAGCAA
>JAGLZA010000343.1 GCA_023131835.1 Caldifarciminota bacterium | reverse complement strand
GATGATGGAACGACGGTTCGGTTGACCATCGAGAAGGCGGAGTAGGAGGATGCCTGAAAAAACGTGAGGTTATTCCAGTATGCCGCCAAGAGTCGATATATCAGAGGACGAATTGAACGATCTTTATTGGAACCAGGAGTTGAGCACGTCTATAATCGCTGCTCAATTCCTCTGCAACGCTGAAACGGTACGTAATCGAATGAAAGAGTATGGCATCCCGCGGAGGACCAACGCCGAATCACAGCTCGGTAGAAAACATTCTGATGAATCCCGTGAGAAAATGGCAGTTGCACAGAGAGGACGCAAAGTGTCCTTTGATACTCTGAAAAAGCAATCCGACCGTCATAGAAATGGTAAACGATCTTTATACGACGTTCCCAAAGAAGAGTTTGAGGAGATGTATTGCATTCAAGGTATGAATCAGGTCGAGATCGCAAATTTTTTTTCATGCGACCGCTCGTGTATACAGCTACAGTTACTCCGTCATGGTATTCCTCTGTTATCTAAATCGGAGGCGTGTTCAATAGCAAACATAGGAAGAACGATGTCGCCTGATAATCGGCAAAAAGCGTCGGAACGCAACAAAGGTGAGAAAAACTACTTTTTCGGCAAACATTTTGTAGGCGAAGACCATCCACTGTTCGGTAAACCCCGTCCCGAAGAAACCCGGAAAAAAATAGGCGAGGCAAATAAGGGCAAGCTTCTCGGTGATAAAAACCACTTTTTCGGCAAACATTTTGTAGGCGATATGAATCCGAATTGGCGAGGTGGAATCTCTTTTGAACCATACTGTCCAAAATTCAATGAAGCATTTAAAGAATCTATCCGCGAGAAATTCGGCAGGGTATGTTTCTTGTGCCCAACGACAGAAGAAGAGAACGGTAGAAAACTCGCCGTACACCACGTCAACTACAACAAAGACTGTTTATGTGGTGATTCGGAATGTGAATTCGTCCCGTTGTGTACACCATGCCACATGAAAACGAATTACAATCGATATTACTGGACCGATCTGATAATGAGTAAACTAAACAACATAAAAGAGGTGCAATATGTCTGAAACCGTAAAGAATTTACAAGTTGAGCAAACAACGGAAGCAATGCGGTACGCGCATCAAATCGTTGCTGATTCACTGGGTGCCGCGTTTAAGCCGGTTTTTGGCTCAGGTGGGCTTGAAATGCATTTAGTTGGCAAAATAGGTGAGGTTATCGCAAGAGATGAGTTTATATCACACGGCATCGATGTTAGAGCTACCCCTTTGCGTGATCATTATGATTGCCTGTCCGAAACAGACGATTTCATGTTGAGGATAGATGGCAAGGATGTCAAAGTTGAGGTAAAGACAGCGAATGTACTGAAACCACTTGATAACCTTGCATCGGGCTTTGTGTTTATGCTCAATGCTGCCCAGGCTCCGTTCAAATGGGATTTTGCGGTCAGCGTCTTCGTGAACCTAACCGATCTCACATACCGCATCATGGGCTGCGTTGAGGTTGAGCACGTCGATGTGTACCCGATAGCCGGCAGTCGCGGAGGACGGCACTACGAGATTCCCCTTGAGTTCCTGCTGCCGATTGAATGCATCTGGAGGGGACGCTGATGCCACAACGACTCGGTAAACTGGCGATCTGCTTTTGGTGCGATGAGGTGTATTACATACGCGATTGGGATGCGGATTGGGACGCGTCCGGATGCCCAGTGTGCATCGAAGATACGCGATAAATTAGAGGTATTATGACAGAAACTAAAGACACAGAAGACGTAAACGACGATGATAAGATGGAACATACATTAAACCAGCTTCGTAGAGATCGGGTTGATGACCTGGCGGGCACGGCATCTCTTCTCGGATCTTGGATGAGTGATCAGAAGTATACCATAGCCGAACAGCTCGCCACAATTGAGTTGTTGCGGAGCTCAATATTGGTAAACTACATCCGGATGCAGCAAATGGAAGGCATGGAGAAGTTCATCAGTGAGCACCCGAACGCACATGTTGTTGTGGTCGATGCTCAAAAACAACCAGCACCGAGACAGCCCCGCACATTCGCTCCTGATAGCAGTTGAGATCGAAAGACTTAAGTAGAATAACGATGATGATGATGGTGGTGACAAAACGTCACTATTTCCCGGAAGCTTCGCAGTCACGAACCTCGCCCAAAAGGGGCAGGACATAACGTCCTTTCGTGATCAGGAGGCATAGAATATGCAGAAGTTGGATAGAAGAAATACATACACACCACCGAATACTGCTCCAGTTCGGTGCAACTGTGACCCGTCATTAAAAGTCCCGAGAGGTAAGGACGGTGTGGCGAGTTTAAAAACTCTTTCCAACAACTCCGAGGAGCACTTACGGACCTGGGCACGTCTGGTCTGTTCCATATTAGCAGGCGTTAAACTGCCCACACAACTCATAGGAGTAATATAAATATGACAACCGAAGAAATAAAGAGAATCATAACAGCATTCGACTTTCACGAGCACCCAACGAAACCCGACCTGTGGATGATAAAACTCGCTGTCGATGTTGAGTCTGATCAATCATGTAAGACCGAAACCATCGAAATAACGCTGTACGCGGACTTCCGCAAGACCGCTAACGGTCAGTTTTATTCCGACCCGGGTGTGTCGCATGAAGACATCCCGCTGATCCAGGATATTAAAGACGCTATTGCGAATCTTCCGGGAAACCGCGAAAGCACGTCCCCAGAGTCTCCAGGAGAGGTGAAGACTGCCGACCATACTGATACATCTGTCACACCTGCACCGGCGCAAACACCCATGGTTCCGGAACCCCAGAGTCGAGAAGTCAAGGTCAAAGGGTTGGACATGCCGATCCCGGCGCTCGGGATGACCATGCGGGAGATGGGTTTCCACGTTGACATCGATTACTACCTTTCGACCGATGGTT
>JAGLZA010000342.1 GCA_023131835.1 Caldifarciminota bacterium | reverse complement strand
AAAGTCAGATCGCTCATCACCCTGGCAGCGATTGCCTTTGGCTGTACTTCACTCATAGTTGTCGGACGTTTTTCTCAAGACACTTTTTTGCAAATGCGTGAGGCTGTTATTCACAGTCATTTAGGGCATATTCAGGTTTATAAGAAGGGTTACCTGGAAAAGGGAAGTGCAAAACCTTTTGATTATATGATCAAGAACCCTGATGAAATTAAAAAACTTATTAGCTCCCTTGAACACGTAAAATATATTACACCAAGGATAATATTTTCAGGACTTATGAGCACAGGTGAGAACACGGTATCTGTAATCGGACAGGGTGTTAACCCTGAAGGAGAACAGGCAATCAGTGTTATTGAAACAGTTAAGGGGGGAAACACTGGCTTAAAGATTGAGGCGGGGGAAAACCTTTCACAGAGCGATATGTACGATGTGATCTTAGGCAGAGGCTTGGCAAAAGCGATGGGATCAAAGGTCGGCGACTTTATAATCCTGGTTTGCAATACTGTAGGCGGCGCCCTAAATGCTATGGATATGAAGGTAAAAGGCACCTTTTTTACCATCTCAAAAGAGTTTGATGACCGCGCCGTGCGAATGCCGATAGCAGTAGCTCAAACCCTTCTGCGTACCGACGAAGTACAGACGTTAGTAGTACTACTCGATAAAACCGAAAATACCGATCGTGTCAAAAAGCAGCTTCTATATTTGGTTGAAGACGAGGATTTGGATTTGGAACTCAAGCTGTGGTACGAACTGGCTGATTTTTATAACAAAACTGTCGAGTTGTATGGAAGGCAGTTTCTGGTTTTAAAGTTCATCATCGGTATCATTGTGGTTTTGAGTATCTTTAATACTATTAACATGTCAATATGGGAAAGAACAAGAGAAATCGGCACAATTATGGCTTTAGGTTCCAAACGACGTGAAGTTCTAAAGCTATTTTTGTTGGAAGGGCTTGTTTTAGGCATTATCGGCGGTTTAATAGGTATTGCAGCGGGGACAGTTCTTGCATACTTGATTTCCCTTGTTGGGATTCCGATGCCACCGCCTCCGGGAGCTACTGTCGGATGGACAGCACACATAAAGATCGTGCCCCAACTCCTTATTGTTTCTTTTTCAATAGCCCTAATATCATCATTTGTTTCTTCATTTTATCCTGCCTTCAAGGCATCCAGGTTGATAATTGCTGATGCGCTGAGGCACTTTTAAGAGGGAGGCATTTCCATGCACTGGCGTTGTGGAATGAAAATTATATTGTTTGCATGCATACTACTCTGCTTGCCTGTGATCTGTATGGCAGATCCTTCTGCTGAAGAGATACTTGAGAAAGCCGATGAGGTAAGAAGTCCTCAATTAGACTATAAGGTATTCGTCAATATTACCAGCATCAAGCCTGGTAGAGATCCGAGGATGACTAAATACGAGGTTCTCATAAAAGGACGAGATAAAACGTTGATTAAAACGCTTTATCCTCATGTGGATAGGGGCACGTCCACACTTATGATCAATTATGACTTGTGGGTGTTTCTCCAGACTATATCAAAACCTCTTAGGATTTCGCTTCAGCAGAGACTCATTGGAGAAGTTTCCAATGGTGATATTGCAAGGGCAAATTTTTCCGGAGACTATAATCCGAAGATTTTAAGGATTGAAAACCTCGCCGGAAAAGAGTATTATGTACTGGAGCTTTTTGCCAAAGATGAGCGAGTTACGTACCACAGAGTTTTTTTGTGGGTCCAAAAAGATAATTTTCATCCCTTCAAGGCAGAATTTTATGCCGTATCTGGCCGGATCTTGAAAACATGTTCATACGAAGGCTATCGTCTGGTACTGGGCAAACTAAGACCAACTCGTTTAGTTCTTGATGATCCACTCGTTAAAGGACAGAAATCCATACTCGAATATCAGGACATGACTTCGACTGATTTGCCTGAGAAATACTTTACCAAGAATTACCTCAAGAAGCTTAAGTATTGATTGGGTTACTTTGGTTACTTGGGTTTATTGAGTTTATTGGGTTACTTGGGTTTGTTGGATTCTGCGCTTTAAGCTTTGAGCCTTGAGCTGTATTGGGTTGCTTGGGTTCATTGGGTTACTGGTTACTGTTTGCATAAGCCATGAGGGCTACCAACTTAAAGCGAGACAACTCGTAGGGTGGGCACTGCCCACCATTGATGGGCGATCGCTGCAAACTACGTAGGATGGTGGGCAGTGCCCACCCTACTATGATTCCTTGAGATTTCAA
>JAGLZA010000341.1 GCA_023131835.1 Caldifarciminota bacterium | reverse complement strand
CCAATAATGCACACGGATTTCATGTATGTAGTGATGAGGTGGAAAGATATTTTAGTTTATTGGTATTATGCGGGTTTGTGTTGGGGTTGTAGTTGTGTAGAAAGTTGGAGTGGGATTCAACTTTTTTGACATTTTGTTAAATTTGGTGATTATAAATCGTCACAGACCGCCGGATTGGAAATCCGAGGCATCTGGGGATGCTCAAGTTTTTTGTGTTACGATTGGTTTAGCCTAGATTCTATGTTTCTTTCAGGCGCAGGGTTTAGAGGCGCTTATGGATTTAATCGACTTTGTCTTCTTTTAGTGTTTTCAGACTTTCCGATTAAGAGGTGTTTTCTTTTTTTCTTAAAGATATAGCTTGTTTTCCAGATTGAGGATATTTATGTAATTCAAAAGCTAATGTCTTGCCCATGTGCTCAAACTCAAACTCGGCGCTTTGAGCTATAATTTTGTTATCAGCGCTATACAGACGCATAGAAGTCAATGGATTATTTTTAACTTCTATCCACAGTTTAGCGTCAACTTCGAATTGTTCAATGTCAACAAATCCAGATGTAGTCATTAATTGGAAGCAATCTTGCTTATTTGGAGAATTCAAAATAATCCGGCGATTTACTTTGGAACCGGCTGGTTCAACATCGGAGTATATTTCAATAAGATTCTGACCTACCCAGATGTTCCAAAAAGATACCAGGCTACCATCTATTTTTCTCCGAAAGATTTGTGCATTAATATCAAATGGAGAGAACTTGGAGAGCACTTCAGGAGGAAAGGCAAGTGTGACGGTGTCTGGTGCTGTCAATTTAATTGAAATATGATCGAAACTGGAAGATCTTTTGAGAACAGTAAATTCCTTGAAGGCGAACCAAAGCAAAATTTCGTTAGGGTCAATTTCTTCTAATGTCCTTAACTCGATGTTTTCAGCAGTTGCTAAATTAATCGCGCCTTTCGAGAAACCTGTTGAAGAAACAGCTACAGCCTTGTCAGCGCCAACATCTTCCCTTTTAGTCGCAAGTTGCTCTATCCATGTTACATCTTCATTTCCTTTACGGTCTCGGCATTCAACAATTACCAGAATATCAGAAGACCCAATCTGACTTCGAAGAGAAATATCAACTTCCCGAGGTGATTTGGATTTCTTTCCTTCAATATAGTCAGGTGAAGTGACTTTAATGCCTTCATTTCCTAAATGCTTTTCAAGCAAGGCAACCAATTTTTCTAAATCTCGACCTTTTCTTGCCATAAATTATATAGTACCCGTAATATGGAGCAATGTATAGTGACTTTTTATAAACAAAATTCACTATCTCTATAGATCATTCTTGTTGAAGCAACATATCTATTATGCACAGTTCTATATTTTTATTGCTATTCGCGCCTTATTTGCAAGTTTGTAGGAATTTGTTTTTATTTCTTCTCGCCCTACCCGAGCAGTCACGGACCAGCCGGATTGCTTCGCAAAATCCGAGGCATCAACGCCCATGCTCGATTGTTTGCATTTTTTGAAATTGCAGGATTTATTATATTATATGACGCGCCAGATTGTGTATACCTATTTTCGACTAATAAAAACTAAAATTACACCTACAATTAGAAGCAGTATTGCAAATATCAATACTGGAAGTCCATACTCTTTGGGTAAATGATTGCTTATCACGCCTAATAAAGTTCCTACGCCAGCTAAAAATAGTCCGAATCCCCGCTTTTGATTTTCCCTTAGTTCCATAGCAGCCATTGATAATCTACTGATTATATAAGTTTGTTGCCATATCTATTTTTTTAATTATAATAAGCATTTAAATATCAGAGGCATACCTATTTTACGATTTTAAGTGCTTTGAATTCTATTTTCTTTTCGAGAGCATGAGAACGAGTATTGATTGCAGTCACTATACCCCGGACTTAACAGGCTGTCCGACAAT
>JAGLZA010000340.1 GCA_023131835.1 Caldifarciminota bacterium | reverse complement strand
GGTGTAAAAAATGAGAACAAAAACGAGCTTGTTGGTAGGGGCATTGATAGCAGCCTCCATAATTGGAATTGTTTTAATGTCCGGATGCATCGACGAGAAGACAGCAGAAACTCCCAAACCAGAGGTTACGCCAGTAAAAGAAGAAGCGTACAAGACAGTAACAGATATGCGAGGAAAGGAAGTTAGAATTCCAAAAGAGCCTAAAAGAGTTGTTGCAATATCTAATGGATTCATTGACACCACAATGTTTGGATTTGGTGTAAAAGATAGTTTAGTTGGTATTGGAGGATGTCCGCGAAGTGATAGTGATAGAGAATATAAATATATTACTAAAACTTATACCTATAGTGGAAATACATATACTGGAGCAATATTATATCCAAAAATTAAAGAACTTCCAAATGTTGGCAGGCCCAGCACAGGAATAAATTACGAAGAAGTAGCAAGTCTTAATCCTGATATTGTAATTATAAGAAGATGGGGAATTAGTACTACAGAAGAATTTGATAAAATTGTGGACGCAATAGAAAAATTGAACACATCTGTCGTTGTTCTAAACGATCCAAATTGTTACGATAGACCAGAAATAAGTACAATGTATAAAGAGATAGAAATTCTTGGGGAAGTTTTTGATAAACAAAAAGAAGCACGGGCATTGATTAATTATTTGGATAAAGAAGTGCAATTTATCAAAGAACGAACCAAAGATGTTAAAGAGGAGGAAAAACCAAATACATTATTTTTTGGGCTATCCAGTAAAGCTCGAGAGAAGGGTGGTGTTGGTAATGTAGCTGGCGTGGATTCAATAGAATCTATCTTTTTAGAGGACATTGTTAATGCCAAAAATGCTTATAGGGGTGTTGGAAGGGTAGTAATGTCTTCAGAGCAGGTATTAGCTTTGAATCCTGATGTAATAATATTACCAACATCCTACGGTTATCATACACCAAGTGAATTATATGAAGATGAAGCATTTAAAAATATTTGGGAATTAAAAGCAATAAAAGGAAGAAGGGTGTGTTCTATTTCCCATACAAGTTGTAGAAGCGTAAGACTAGAGTTTCCAATAGATTTGATGCTTGAAGCAAAATGTATTTATCCTGAGCAATTTTCCGATATTACGCTTAATGAATGGGTATTGGAGTATTATAAAGGTTTATACAATGTTGATGACAACAAAGCTGAAGAACTTAAAAAAGCGCAATTGTTAATGTGGCTGGACGAGGAGGGATTTTAATGGTGGTTTTTAAAAATGAGAGGTGTAAAAAATGAAAACAAAAACGACAGTGTTGGTTGGGGCATTGATAGCAGCCTCCATAATTGGAATTGTTTTAATGTCAGGATGCATCGATGAGAAGACAGTAGAAACTCCGAAACAAGTAGCAACCGAAACTCCCAAACCAGAGGTTACGCCAGTAAAAGAAGAAGCGTACAAGACAGTAACAGATATGCGAGGAAAGGAGGTTAAAATTCCGAAAGACCCTAAGAGAGTTGTTGCAATAAGTGAAGGTATGGTTGATCAAATAATGGTTGCATTTGGTATAGAGGATAGAATGGTTGGTTATGGAGCATGCAATAAGATAAAGGATACGCCGGATTTCAGTGAATATCTTGTCATTAATGAGAGTGATCCTTATAGGGGTACTTGGCACATTGGGGCAGTGCTTTATCCAAAAATGAGAGAACTTCCATACCTTGGTACCCCAACAAAAGGAATAAATTATGAACAATTAGCAGACCTCAACCCTGATATTATAATTATGAGAGCCAGGGATTACGATAAAAACGAAGGCGAGAAAAAAACTATTGCAACGATAGAAAAGTTAGGTTTTCCCCTTATTATTATCAATAGACCTAATCATTACGATAAACCAGATGTAAGCACAATATACAAAGAAATTGAAGTCTTGGGAGAGGTCTTTGATAAACAAGAAAAAGCAGAAGAATTAATTGATTTCTTAGATGGAAAAGTAACGTTCGTAAAAGAGAGGACCAAAGATATTCCTGAGGATGAGAAACGAAAAGTATTGTATTTTGGATTATCTATAAGTGCTCGAAAGAAGGGCGGTGTTGGTAATGTAAGAGGTATAGATTCAATAGAATCTGTTTTTATAGAAGATATTATTAATGCAAAAAATGCTTATAGAGGGACTGGAAGTGTTATAATGTCTGCAGAACAGGTACTGGCTCTGAATCCAGATGTGATAGTATTACCAACATCGTATTACTTTCACCCACCACGAGAAATATATGCTGAAGCATGTGAAAACATTCGGGAAGTAAAAGCAATAAGGGAAAAAAGAGTGGGTTCTTTACCTGCTGTGGGATGTAGAAGTGAACGATTAGATTTTGCAATGACTTTAATGATTGAGGCAAAACACATCTATCCTGAAAGATTTGAGGATATTGACCTTAACGAATTTGTGCACAATTATTATAAAGATGTTTTCGGCGTGAGTGATGACAAAGTTGAAGAACTTAAATTAGCACAGCGACTACGTTGGTTGGAGATAATAGAATAAATAAAAGGAGTGAAAAAGATGAATAGCATTACATTTGAACATAAAAGAGGAGGCATAGTATTTTCAAACAGGA
>JAGLZA010000034.1 GCA_023131835.1 Caldifarciminota bacterium | reverse complement strand
GAAGAATCTAAAACTATTCCATTGCGGTTCTCAGAAGCGGTATTGTTAGCTATCTCACAGTGATTTGCGTTTTTAAGCCTTATTCCAGCAGTGTAGGCCGCAGTAGTTCCTTTTACCGTAAAACCAATTATCGTTACATAATTGGCAGTTACCTCAAAAACAGAATTAACTAGATCTGCTCCCTGGATGATGCAATTTTCTGAGCCATTCTCTGATTTTATCGTCAATTGCTTGTTAACATTTATGTTCTCGTTATAAGTTCCATCTCTGACCGTTATTGTGTCTCCATCGGTCGCATTGTCCACCGCCGCCTGGATTGATTCACCAGGATTTACATAATACAGTGTTGCACTCGCGGTTGGCGTGAGAGCCAGAGATATGAATATGCAAATGGAAAAAAGAACGCAAAGCTCCAAGAGGATATACTTAAAAATCCCTTGCTTACAATACACTTTCATCTTTTCATCCCTCACCCCAACGAAGGCATTTTTTCTACCTCCATTATCCCCTGCTTTTTTCAAAAACTATATCTTTTTTTTCTCCCCCCACCTTTCCAAACAGATTCTTTCTTGACCTTACTACTCTCACAGATATGGGAGTATATTATCTTTTCATGCTTATGGCTACTCCCCAGGATCATGAAAGCTTCTTTTTTCTCCGTCTTAGCAATACGTATGCGACTGATACGATCATCGTAGAAGCGGATATTGCCGCTATTATGAGCAATCTTATCCCCATTGTTGGAAGTACTGGTGTTAGTGAAGGTATTGGAGATGCTGTTGGGAGGATGGGAGGAGTAGGTGTCGGTGCTGTAGGTGTCGGTGTCGGGCACCCCAGTAAATAAGTGTGGGTGAGAATAGTTTATTTGCTTTGCACACAATTTTTATTGGGTATCGCCTTTGTATCCGGTCCAGGTGCCATTTGCAATCAAAGTATTGTTTTCATATAGTTCGATAGATTCAGTATGCCCGCCAGTACCGGAGCATGGATAGGTATAAAGTTTGGATATATTGACATCTCGAATTGGTGTAATCGTTCCGGTATGTGTGCCTGAGATGGATGGATATGGATTGGCTGGTGTTTTTGTGCCAAAGATAGGAATTACCGGCACGCCCGGTGCACCAGCAACCACGATCTCCCCATTCGCCATCATATCGTCATCTCCAATACGACCATCGGTAAGCTGGATTATAACAGTTCTATTATCTTCGCATATTTCCATCGGGATCGCATACCAGTGAGGGCTGGGATTATCGGTCGTTTGTCCATACATCCAGTATTCGGCATCCGAAGGCAGATCCTGCGGCAGTTCTATGGAGACATTCACGGTCTGACCGCTACTTATGTTTGAGATATTGAAGTTGAATACCCCAAACGGAAACTCCACCTCTGGAAGTGAAGGAAGTAATGATTCGTTCATCCGGCAGGCTCCTATGATGACGCCGTCAGTAGCAGAAAGCCTTGCCGTGCCTTTTGGGGTATCAATGGTTGCAGAATCGAGCACCGAGATCGTGATATTGTCATATGCCTTGTAGCCACTACCGTCCTCACCCATGAGTGTGATGCTATGCACGCCTCTCGTGAGGTTTCTTGTTTCGATGTTTTCTCCGTGTCCAAGCACGCCGTTTAGGCTAGATGTCCATGTTAGGGCGGAATCATTCAGCATACCCTCCTCAAGGTCGTAGCCACTGCCGATTAACTTTATGTTGTTTCCTTCGGTTATCAATGTTCCCTTGGTTGGATTTACAATACTCACCTCTGGTCTTTTTCCGGGCACAGTGAACACATCATTTGATATATCCCTCCCTGTGTTTACGCCGTCGGTTGCAGTAACCCGTATCAATCCCTCTTTACTGCCCTGCAAGTCGCTTGTGTCGCATAAATACCTCTCATCAACAAGATCGATAGCTATCGGAGGAAGCCAGGTGCTCCCGCTATCAGGGCTGTAGTCCACGGTGTAATGTAGTTTATCATCATCATCATCAGACGCACTCCATGTGATTTTGGCGTCAACCCCGGATAGGATTTCACCGCCGTTGGGGCTTTCCACAGTGACATTAGGGGGATGCCCCCCTACTGAGACTAAGGTAAGTACTGTGGAGTTGTGTTTTAGGACGATATAAGCAGTTTGTGAGTCATAACGTACAAGTTCTTCGAAGTCGAAAATATCGGACCCATCCGCATTAGAAATATAAAATGAATGATTGACCAATACTTTCCGCGAGGAATTTTGAAGTTCTATTTCGATTCTGTGTTGCTGCATTGATGAAGAGTTTTGCGGTGTTCCATTAATGTGGAAAAAGTCTTTGAAAGTAGCTTCATCAGCAGAAATATTTATGAGACCACGGATTAAGATTATATCGATTTCCGTTGGCTGTGACATGACCATCAGGGAACTCTTTGATGAAGATTTAATCAACTCGAACAAAGCTGTGTAAGTATAGTTGGATACCCAATACGGAGCACTAAACGTCATGAAGTCACTATATTCAGAAGGAGCCCTTACGCTTCTTTCATTTACATCAAATCCCCAAAAGCCTGCGGGCGTTTCCGGCGCAAGGTGGCATTCGTCTCCCTGATATGGCCATTCCATATCTATGTTCTTAGGGCCACCGCAATCTATGTGTTTACGTCCTAAATTATGGCCTATCCCATGAGCCATATAACTCCCTCCAAAAGTTCCATCTATTCCCCAGGCACAGCGTGTACCAAATGTTTTACCATCTCCCATCTCCCCATAACCACATAAAGGCCCGCGATTGGCTGCTTTATATTTCACTTCCGAATCAACCAAACCAAAAACTATAAGATTTTGATCCGCTTTTTTACGCGTTTGGTAACTTTCAAGGAACTTAATCTCTCCTAGAAGTCTTAATCCGCAATTACCTTTCTGGCTCCATGTAGTGGGGCATTCAATCGAGTCGTTGTTGGTAGGATTATAGTCTATTTCTAATGCTGGCCATAATTCTATCGAGACATCATCTTTGCTAACAGGATAAAGTTTAACAAAATCAAAAAAAACTTTTTCAATATCACCGAAATCCGGTTTAGTATTGCTGGGTTTATGATGTATTGGAACGAAAGCAATAGTAAATCTACCTGCTTTATTAAATTGGAGCTTTCTTTCACAGGGAGTACAACTGCATATTTTATCCAATGTATAGCGTGGGTCCGGTTCTATTTCGACCTTGATAGTAATGTCACCACTAAGCCACTCATCTGGAAGCTTGAATATGAGGAGATAAAAGTCGTCACTTCTTCTCTTATCAATACTCGGTCTTTTCTTTCCTGAGTCTTTCGCAATATAATTCCACTTATTTAGATTTGTAATTTCGCCTATTGATTTAGAATTTCTAAAACCCTTTAAAGTTCCTTTAACATTGGAGATAGATCTGGAATTAGTTTTCATGTAAACCCTAACAAAGGTATCTTTTCCTTCTATTAGCGGTACATCGCCATCCAAGTTCTGTATCGCCTGCGTAACTTCGATTCCTGTTATTATTAAATCTACAGGTTCCTCATCTACCACAATATACTCTCTATCCTCATTATTCGTCTCATCAGACTCCTCCACCTTCTTTTGGGCGTCTGCCTCCACCTTGATTGAATGGGTACCCCTGACCGCTTTCCATGTACACTCCTCGATTATCTCTGTGTTAGCAGAAAGAGACTGTGTAAAAGTTCTAAACGGTAATGAATCAATCAATATGCGGGTTTTAAATTCTTTAGCGTCAACTTCGCCTTTATTCCTGATCTTGTAAGAGATAGTCAGGTCGTCTCCTGCATGTAAATCATCGCCTTTTGGGCTCCATGAAATATCGGTGATCTCAAGGTCGGGACACTTTACATAGATCGTTTCTGGCAGGTAATTATTATCTTCTCGGGATTCGTCGACCTCATTATCAGCATCTGCTATCACGCTCACCGCTGTCTTCGCACAAGAATCCGCAGTCCATGTGAAGGTCTTGCTTACTGTTGACCCGGCAGCGATCGGACCAACAGAGGCAGAGGATGGGTCAACCTCAATATGTCTTATAAATAGCCTGACATGAGATGAATCTGCATCAGCATCGCCTTGATTCTTTATGGTAACTGTGAAGGTCACGCTATCCCCTTTTTTAGGTGTTTTTGGTGTCGGTTTCAGAGATTGAATAATCAAATCAGGACTTACGACATGAACCGACTTCTGCTTCTCGTTGTTAGTCTCATCGCATTCCTGTACGTCGTTATTGGCATCAGCTACTGCCTTAACGAGAACATTGCCACAGCTACTCGCTGTCCATGTAAAAGTCTGAGTCGAAGTTGCA
>JAGLZA010000339.1 GCA_023131835.1 Caldifarciminota bacterium | reverse complement strand
CAAATGGCACAAAATCCGCTAATCCCTTAGCATGTAAAACCTTTGTCATCGCCGAGGTTAATGTCGATTTCCCATGATCAACATGCCCGATCGTCCCTACATTTAAATGCGTCTTTGTCCTCTGAAACTTCTCCTTTGCCATTCTATACCTCCTATCTTTTTATCCCTTCAAGAGCCCACGACCGGGCTTGAACCGGTGACCTCATCCTTACCAAGGATGCGCTCTACCACTGAGCTACATGGGCTTATTAAAGCGGGAGACGGGATTCGAACCCGCGCCCAACGGCTTGGAAGGCCGTCACTCTTCCAACTGAGCTACTCCCGCATCTGGGGAGGGAAGGATTCGAACCTCCGAAGGCTTTGCCAACAGATTTACAGTCTGTCCCCTTTGGCCACTCGGGAACCTCCCCAAATTCATTTTTCACCCAAGCTGGTGGAGGGATTCGAACCCCCGACTGACTGATTACAAATCAGTTACTCTTCCCCTGAGTTACACCAGCTTTATAACAAAATAATACAATATTCCCCCTTGTCAATCCTGACAAAGGATTTCTTCCTTATAATCTACCTTCATGGAGCAGAGCGGATTTGAACCGCCGACCTCCTCCGTGCGAGGGAGGTGCTCTCCCAATTGAGCTACTGCCCTTTAGAATTATATTTAGAATGCTTGATTTGTCAACCCCATATTCTCCTCTCCCCACCTTTTTTTGACACTGATTTCCACTGATTTAGATAGAGTCGAGAGTCAGTAGCCGAAAGTCCCTTCCAGAGCCCAAATTTTTTTTAAACACTGATTTTTTACACCCCCCCTCCCAGGTCAAGGTATACCTTGACCCTACATTTGGGCGACTCTTTGGGTCGCCTCTACAAAAAATAGGGGTCGAAGGGGGAAACCGTGCAGGAACCGTGGCGAAGAAGGGGAGGAGGTGGGTTGGAAGGTTAGAATCCGAACAAAAAGCCTTTACTTTTTATAGATTTTGTATATAATTAAGGGAAATGGTAAAATTAATAACCTGTTTTTCCCGGTTTCCAAAGAGGCAAAAGGAGTGAGAAATGAACAAAATACGGTATTATGTTTGTTGTAAGGTATTAATAATATCTTTCCTGGTGGTAATTCCCTTTATTTCATGGGGAAAAGGGGGTAAGATCTCGGGCAAGGTAGTGGATAAAGTAACAGGGAGTTCATTATATGGAGCGAATGTTTATTTAGAAGCAACTATTTACGGTAGTCTGGCAAACCTTATGGGTTATTTCAGTATTAAAGATGTTCCCCCGGGTGATTATAGACTCTGTGTTTCAATGATTGGATATAAGAAAGAATGTCTCAGTTTGTCGATTCTTAAGGATTCTGTTATTTATAAAGAGATTCGGCTACAGGTTGAAGCAATTGAAGATAAGGGAATATTAATAACGGGTAGAAAGCCTATGATTGACGTTGAAATGCCCGCTGCTCATGTTCATATAAACCTATTAGAGGTGGAAAAAGCCCCGATATCTACAATATCTGATATCATAGCTATGCAAGCAGGTGTTATACGGTTAGGAGAAAAACTCTATGTTAGGGGCGGTCGTCCCGGAGAAGTTATATTTCTCATGGACGGTTGTTTACTTCAGGATCCGTATGATTACAGCTTAGATATTCTTATTCCAGAATACAGTGTTCGGGAATTAACCTTCTACAGGGGTGGTTTTGGTGCGGAATACGGACAGGCTCAATCGGGTATTATTGATATAGTCACAAGAGGAGCGTTAAGCAGTCCCACTTTTAAGATAATGGCTATGAGTAACGATTTACGGGGAACTTCAGATCCGGTCCAGGATTTCCTCGATATAGAACCCAATAAAGAAAAATTCAACAGACTGAATTTCAGGTTAGGAGGCCCTATTCCACAATGGAAACTTCCCGGAAATAAAATCGCATTTTTCACAGCAGGGGAATTCAGGACAGAGAATGGTAGGATGGGTGGAGATTATGATTCCACCTTCAGTATCTTTGGAAAACTAACCTACTTGCTTTCAGACAATACTACTTTGAGACTCAACGGGATACTCTCAAAATCATTGTATCATGATTTTGATGCCAGATGGAAATATCTCCACACCCATTGTCCGTACAGCACACAGGAAACCCAACATTACAACTTTGTTCTTGAACAGTCTTTTGGAGAAAATACACTCTTCAACTTCCAGATTGAACGCCATTCAACCTTCGTAAGATCAAATGTGTTTGAGGATGGATGGGTGGATATTAATGATGACGGCATATCAAATCCTAATGCTTATGATAGTTTAATCATAGATTCACTTACAGGTGACACATTGAATAGATATCCTTCTGATATAGACGGTATAGACGATTTTGCCGACTATGATAATGATGGCTTTGTGGAGATAAACGGGGAGGAATCCAATCTATCGTGGGGGAATCTGTGGTATTATCCAGCAGAGGTGGAAACGGATAGCGCAGGCTTCTATATAAGCGGATATCACTGGGCAAGATGGTTTTACCGTAAATCTTCTTTTTACTCAATAAAGGCAAATCTACTCTCTAAAATCCATAAATGTCACGAGATAAAAACAGGGATTAGATACAAACCTGATAAACTCTCTTTTTATGGGGGTTATGAAGAGCTATCTCCTTATCAATGGAGTGGTTATATTCAGGATAAAATGGACTTTAAATCACTAAAGGTGACAGCAGGTTTAAGATATGACTATTTTAATCCCAATGTGAGCGGCAGCGAATATGCGACACAATTCAGTCCCAGACTGGGGCTCTCCTTCCTTATCACTGAAAGAGATGTTGTTCATGCCACATATGGTCATTATTTCCAGATCCCAGCACTCAGATATTTCTGTATAAATCCTCTTGTCGATCCATACATCGGGAATCCGAAACTGGGATATGAACACACAGCAACCTATGAAATGGGAATTGTGCACTATATTATGAATAATCTATATATAGATATCACTGCTTATTATAAAGATATTACAGGCCTCGTGGGTATTGAGCAGATGCCAGGATTTCTCGACTTCTATTATTTAAACCAGGACTATGCAACAGCCAGGGGATTTGAGGTAACCTTGCGGAAAGAACCAGGAGGCGATCTTGGATATCTGTCTGGTATAATCAATTTTACCTATTCGAGTGTTATTGGACAGAATTCCTTCAAGGTAAGGGACCCAAGTCAAATATGGGGAAATTATGAAAGGTATTTTCCTGAATTTCCTCTGGACTGGGATGAGCGAATCAGGGTAACCTCTCATCTCATCCTATCTGTACCCGAGGGTGGAGCTCTATTTAATCTCACCTGGCTAAACAATCTCTCCGTTGGTGTTATTGCTGAATACGGTAGCGGCCTTCCATATACGACCATTACCAAGCAAATGAGAGTGGTGAGGATAAATGATGGGAGACTCCCCTCAAGGTTCACACTGGATATGCGCATAAGAAAGGATTTTACTATCGGAAGTGCTTCAATTGAACTATTCGCCGATATACAAAATCTCTTAAACAATCGTGAACTCTTGAGAATAGCTGACCTTACCTGGTATATTATTACCGGTGATACTGAAGGACCTTATGGAGATCCAACTGTATGGGAACGTGGCAGGCATATACGTTTGGGTTTGGGAGTGAGTTTTTAACCCTATAAAAATATAAAGAATACAATTTGAGGGTTCGGAGGGTCGAGAGTCAGCAGCCGTGAGTCAGGAGTCATCAGTTGAAAGTCCCTTCCAGAGCCCAAACTTTTTTTTGACACTGATTCCCACTGATTAAAATGGAGTGGAGACAATTCATGAATTGCCTCTACAAGTTTCGCGCCTTGTTAGATAATTTCATATCTAATGGGGTAAACGCCCGAGAAGCGCAGAGCAAGCTCTGCCGCTACAAATAATTGTAGAGGTTCCAATAGGGCGTATGCAATATGTCCCTTCTTTCAAACCGACTAAACCACTAACTGACCAACCCATTACTTTGCGTACTCTGCGAGAAAAAAATGGGTGATAGTGTGAAAAATAAATATGGCCTTGACTTTTTCTAATACTTGATTAAATTGCAAAGGATGTTGACTCCGGTTAAAAAAAACTGCAAGATGAAACGGCAAGGTGAAAAGGCAAGACAATCTAAGGAAGGAAACATTCAGAGTAAATGAATATCCTTCTTTTATTTTAGGATATCTAAATTCTCGGATTCAGCAAGGTACGCGTTATAAGAAGTCGTTAGAACCATTGATTTCCTGCTACGCTCGGTTCATGACTGAATGTCAGTATGGAAATTCTATAAGGAGGTTATAGTAATGACAAAAAGAATCTACGTTGGTAATTTATCTTTTAATGCATCAGAAGAAGAAGTTCGTGAACTATTTGCGAAGCATGGAACAGTCCACTCAGTGGCTTTGATTGCTGATCGTGATACAGGAAGGCCTCGAGGTTTTGGCTTTGTGGAAATGGATGAAGCCGAAGCCAAAGCAGCCATTGAGGCTCTTAATGGTATGGAATTTGGTGGGCGTAGTCTACGAGTCAATGAGGCAAAGGAACGCAATTCCCGACGCCCTAATCGTAGTTGGTAATACACCAACCAAGATAATAACATACACAAGGAATTATAGCAATCTTGATAGATTGTTTACAATTCTGATTTTACCACAGTGTATAGTTGATTAAAACAGTGGATATCCCAATTCCACCTATTTAATTAACGCAAAATGATGCAAGGGTTGTAGGCACGGTTTTAACCGTGCTTATTACACGAATGAATTCGTGCCTACAAAGGGCACGAAGCATCGAGTCCCTGCTACAATTGCAACCTTTTGCGTTCATTGTGATGATCGCGTTAAGTTGCATCGGGTGTCATTGCGTTGAATTACGTTTGTTGCGTCAAGTTGCGTTGGTTGAGTTTATAGAGTTCGTAGGGTTACGAAATAGTGAATTAGTTAATAAGTATATTAGTTAATTAGTCTTTGTTAGTCCAATGTTCATAGCCATTAGTCGTAAGTCAGCAATCATCAGCCAAGAGTCGAAGATAGAATTTGGGATTTAGGATTAATTAAACTTTCCTCTGCGTTCTTTCTCTCCTCTGTGTTTCCTTTCTTGCGGATTGGTGGAGGGAAAAATAAAAACAAAAATCTTCTTTGTGTCCTTCGTGTCTTTGTGGTAAAATAAAGGGGGGGTGATGATGGGCTCTCTTTCTTGAATTACAAAATTTAAGGGGATGGTGGAGGGGGTTTTCGTTTATCTGTGTTTATCTGCGGTTATCTGCGGTTAAAAAAAAGAGGGGATGTGGAGGTTTCAAGATTTGACAAAACAGAAAAAAAGCATATAATTTTATATATATGGGCAGAATAAGAAAGGAATTTATTGATGATTTAACAGGTCTCTATAATCGTCGTTATCTCTTCATACAGGCACCCAGGAAATTAAAAGAGGCAGAGGACAATGGAGCACCTTTATCAATAGTCTTCATT
>JAGLZA010000338.1 GCA_023131835.1 Caldifarciminota bacterium | reverse complement strand
TTTCTATTTCCTCATCATTCATTCCCATTATCTTAAACAACCGTTTTTGTAGTTCCGGATCGTGATTCCTGATACTACCAGAACCTAATTCTATTCCATTCAATACAAGGTCATATTCTTTTGCAATGACCTTTCCAGGATCATCCTCGATACTGCTTGTATCCCCACACGGTTGAGTAAAGATATGATGGGTAGGCATCCATATTCCTTCCTCTTCATCCCACTCAAACAGAGGAAAATCAGTCACCCAGAGAAATCTCCAACCTTCGAGAAGTAGATTAAGTCTTCCTCCAAGTTCAATCCTCAATATCCCAAGAAATGGTAGTATTGTTTTTTCTTTACCAGAGATAAGAAAGAGAGTCTCTCCCGGAGATACATTAAATTCATTGAGGCTCGAAAAATATTTAGCAAATGGAGAACGATATTCCCCATTATCATTCATAAGATAGAGCAACCCCTTTGCTCCGGCACTTATAACAACCTCTTCAAGCTCCCCTATCTCTTTTCTTGTAAACAACTTATTGACCTTTATTCCTTTTATCACTTCACTCTTATTGAATATCCCGAACTCTCCCTTCTTTGCTACCTCTGTCCAATTTTCAATAATCAGGGGATTACGGAGGTCTGGCTTATCTATGCCATATTTTTGCATTGCTTCGTTATAGGTCATTCGCATAAAAGGGAGTTGTGGTTTCTCTGCCAGTACACCTTCAAGCATCGAAGACAATAAACCTTCACCAAGTTGATAGATATCCTCACATTCGGGATATGCCATCTCTATATCAATCTGGGTAAGTTCAAGCTGTCTATCTCCCCTCATATCCTCATCCCTGAAGCATCGTGCAAACTGATAATATCGATCAAAACCAGCAACCATCAATATCTGTTTGTACAACTGCGGCGATTGAGCAAGTGCGTAGAACTTGCCGGGTTGCATCCTTGAAGGAACCAGGAAGTCCCTGGCACCCTCTGGTGTCGATTTCGCAAGAATGGGAGTCTCTATCTCAAGAAATCCTTCCTTGTTCAAGAAATTCCGTGCCTCCTGCATTAATTGGTGTCTCAGTATAAATTCCTTCTGAGCCTTACTGCGCCGCAGGTCAAGATATCTATACTTAAAACGAAGGTCCTTCTCTGCAGTAATATCTTCCCTGACAACAAAGGGGGGTATCTTCGCGGCATTCAGGACTTCAAGATTCCTTGCCAGCACCTCTATCTCACCTGTCTTTATCTCGGGATTAACCATATCCCTGGGTCTCTTCCTGACCTCTCCTTCTATTCTTACTACCCATTCAAGACCCAACTTCTTTGCTTTCTCTCTGAGTTTGAGGTCTTCTGGTGAGAAAACTATCTGAGTAACGCCATAACGATCCCAGAGGTCAATAAATATAATCTCTCCGTGATCGCGAATCCTTCGAACCCACCCTGCTATAACAACAGTTCTTCCGTTATCCTCTACCCGCAATCCTCCGCAATCAACTTCCCTTAGCACTAATTTCCTCCTTTATCGCTTTCATATTCAATAGAACCTCTTTCTGCTCCCCTGTTTCCATACTCTTTAATTTTACAACCCCTCTTTTCCTTTCCTCTTGTCCAATGATAATCGTCCATCTGGCATTCTGTCTATCAGATTCCCTGAATTGTGCTTTAATACTCCTCTCCAAGTAATCCTTATCACAGGAAAAGCCTTCCTCTCTCAACCCGGATAAGAGTTTCCATCCGGCTATATCGGATTCCTTATCCAGGGTTACTATATATATATCAATTCCCTTATCTCCATCTATTTCAGGCATCAATAGAAGCATCCTATCCATTCCAACCGCATATCCGGAAGCAGGGGTATTTTCACCGCCTAAAAACTCAATAAGCCCATCATATCTACCTCCTCCTCCCACCTCATCCTGTGCCCCTAATTCAGAATGAATGAATTCAAATACCGTTCTTGTATAATAATCAAGCCCCCTGACTAATTTTGGATTTACATCATAAGCAATACCAAGATAATCAAGATACTCTCTCAGGTCGGAAAAATGCCTCTTACAATCATCACATAGATAATCTATTGTGTTGGGAGCACTATTAAGTTTATCCCTGTCTTTTTTACAATCCAATATACGCAGAGGGTTCGTGATAAATCTCTTTTTGCAATCCTCGCAAAGACCATTAAGAATAGGCGAGAGAAACTCCTTTAATGCCTTAATGTATTCCTCTTTGCACTCAGGGCACCCAATTGAATTGATATTGACTCTAATCCCTTTGATACCCAGTTCCTTAAATATATCCAATGCTAATTTTATCAATTCAGCATCAATCTGTGGAGACATTGAGCCAATGACCTCTGCTCCAAATTGTCTAAACTCCCTGAATCTGCCTTTTTGTGGTCTCTCCTGACGAAACATTCTCTCTATGTAATAATATTTTTGTATTTTACTTCTGTTTCTCAATCCATGCTGAATATACATCCTTACTACTGAGGGAGTCCCCTCTGGCTTAAGGGTAAGACTCCTCCCCCCCATATCCTTGAATGTATACATCTCCTTCTGAACTATCTCCGTATCCTCCCCTGTGGACTTCTTGAAGAGTTCTGTATATTCAAAGGTTGGGAATCTCAGTTCCTCATAATTAAAGGCCTTCATCTTTTCCCTTATCACCTGTTCCATTCTCCTCCATTTCAAAGCCTCTTCAGGAAGAATATCTCTTGTGCCCTTTATATTCCTAATCTTAGCATTTGACCCCATTTTGACTACACCTTCAACATCCAGAATGTCATACCAGCTCCAATCATATCAGCTCCGAAATCATAAATACTCATACATCTACCGGGTATATAATATTGGTGAACCTCGTCTAATAGTGCAACTATTGCCACAAGGAATAAGAATTTCCAGTTCCTTTTACCATAACTAAAAAAGAGAAAGATTGTTAATACAGAATAAAGGAATAGGTGTATAATCTTATCAACGCCGAAAACCCTGACCTGGGGGATACCGCCTGTCGGGATAGATGTAGCAATAAAGAGTAGAATCAACCAGATAACAAACGCAAAGCGCCTCAACTCTCAAAACCCTCCTCTTCCCTTTTTACCAGTTTACGAACCCCCTCAAGTGAATTGGCTTCAAGTAGTCTTTCCCTGAAAGAAGAGAAATTAATCAATCTATAGAATAATGAGAGATACCGAAGATGAACAGAATCATCAAGAGGACTGACGAGCAGACAGAATATACTGATAGGAACTCCATCAAATGAGTCATACTCAATGGGAGGTTTGGCCACATCAATGTACAATCCAGGTGAATCCACTTTCGTCCGTTTCTTATATAGAACCACACCCTTCCCAATCCCAAACGAGAATAGATTTTCCATTTCACTGAACTTATCGAATTCATCCGAAAAGCCAGACTTTTCTAATAGATCCCCCAATGCATCCCGGGGTGTTATCTTGCTTTTTAGTTCAAAACGCATCAGTGATTCCCATATCATAGTATATACCTTGTCAATTCCTCATCCTGAATAATTCTATCCAGTTTTTCTCTAACATAACCTTCATTAATTTTAATTGAAGTCATAGAGAGATCTGGCATTTCAAAGAGGTAGTCTTCCAATAAAGCATTCATAACCGTCTGGAGTCGTCGGGCACCAATGTTTTCACTCATTTCATTTACCTTCTTCGAATAATCTGCTATTATGGTCAAAGCATCTTCTGTAAATTCAAGCTGATATCCCTCAGAATCGAATAGGGCTTTATACTGCTTGACCAGTGAATTTTCCGGTTCTACCAATATCCTTCTAAAATCTTCTCTGGTAAGATCGGAAAACTCTACTCGAATAGGGAATCTCCCCTGTAACTCTGGTATCAGATCCGAAGGAGAACTGGACGAAAAGGCTCCAGCCGAAATAAAAAGGATGTGTTCTGAATTTACAGGTCCATATTTCGTATTAACTGTTGTCCCTTCCACGAGAGGTAAGAGGTCACGCTGAACACCCTGCCTTGACACATCCGGACCACTCCTCGAACCTTCACTTACTATCTTATCAATCTCATCAAGGAAAATTATACCGGTATTCTCTGTCTTCCATTTTGCTTCCTGAATCAACTCGTCCCGATCGATCAACCTATCTGACTCCTCCTTTATGAATAATTCCCTTGCTTCCCTCACTGTAACAAATTTCTTTTTCGTAGAAGGTGGCATCAGATTAGAGAGTGTATCCTGCAGGTCAATATTCAATTCCTCGGGTCCTATTGCTCCAAGGATTTCGATAAACGGACGGTCCTTCTTTTTTAAATTGATTTCGATCTTCCTTTCCTCAAACAAACCTTCTCTTAATCTCTCTCTCAACTTTTCACGCGAATCACTCATACCTTCTACATCAGATAGAGGAAGTAGATGGTCCAGTATTCTATTCTCGGCAAGTTCTTCAGCTTTCTCACTCACCTCTGCTCTTTTCTGATTTTGAACCATATTAACAGCACCATCCATTAGATTGCGAACCATTGATTCGACATCCCTTCCCACATAACCCACTTCTGTAAATCTGGTAGCTTCCATCTTAACAAAGGGAGCATCAACTATAAGAGAGAGACGTCTTGCAATCTCGGTCTTACCAACCCCTGTCGGACCTATCATTATAATATTATTGGGATAGATTTCCTCTTGCATATCACCACTCACCTGCTGACGTCGCCATCTATTCCTCACTGCAATCGCCACCGCTTTCTTGGCATCGTCCTGTCCAATTATATAATGGTCAAGATGGGCAACCAGTTCCCTTGGAGTCATCGGACCTTTTTTATCCATTTTTCAACACCTCTACAGAAATATTGTCATTTGTATATATACATACACGGGATGCCTGCCGTATTGATTCCTCTACAATCGACGGAGCATCCAGTGAAGAATGCTCAAGTAATGCCCGTGCGGCAGCAAGGGCATATCCTGCACCTGAACCAATAGCAACTATGTTATCATCCGGCTGGATCACCTCTCCACTTCCGGATAGAATAAAGGAATCCTTCTTATCCATAACAGAGAGAAATGCTTCTAATTTGCGTAGATATTTATCGGTTCTCCATGTCTTTGCCAGTTCAATAACAGCCTTGGGTAGATTCTTGGGATAACTCTTAATCTTCTCCTCAAACCTGGAAAACAGTGTAAGGGCATCTGCTACAGCACCTGCAAATCCAACCAGTATCTGACCATTATAAAGCGTCTGAACCTTTTTTGCATGTTCTTTCATTATCATATCCTGAAAGGATACCTGTCCATCACTCCCCATTGCTGCAACTCCGTCCCTCTGAACACCAATAATCGTAGTTCCGTGTAAACCCTCCACCTTACCTCCTTAAGTATTTCTCCTTTATCTTCCCACTCAATTCTTTATACATCACACTATCATCTCCTATCCTTTTAAGCGTTGAAAACATTTCATAATCATTCATTAATTCATAGATACTACCATGTTTTTTGTGTTCTGCAACCGCAAGATTGCAAAACTTGCGAACCCTATCTACATTATTCCTCTTATCCCAGTATAATGCCATTATACGAAAAAGCAAACCCTTTAATTCATTATCCACGGAATATAACATAGGCTTGAGCAATCTATATGCCTCATCCTTTTTATTCTCCAATAGAAAAGGGAATCTTTTCCTTCACAAGGTGAGTTGCATATTCAAAGAACTCCTTTCTACCCTTCAGAAAACCAATGGGGTCAGAATTCCTTCGATTCACTTATCCTCATATCTCGTAGTTGGGAGGTTCCTTTGTTATCCTGACATCGTGGGGATGACTCTCACGTAGACCTGCAGAGGTGATTTTTACAAATTCAGATTTTTCTCTTAAGTCTTTAATAGTGGCTGCACCGACATATCCCATACCAGAACGCAAGCCTCCTGCGAGTTGAAATAGAATCTCTGCCACAGGACCCTTATATGGAACTCGGGCAACCACACCTTCCGGAACCAATTTGCCTGTCTGAAAATAGCGATCCTTACTCCCCTCCTTCATAGCATCAATAGAACCCATTCCCCTGTAGACCTTAAATCTTCTACCTTCAAGTATTACCTCATCTCCTGGCGCTTCATCGGTTCCTGCCAGAAGGCTCCCGATCATAACAGAATCAGCCCCGGCAGCAAGTGCCTTTGTGATATCCCCGGAATAGATAATTCCTCCATCAGCTATGATAGGTACTTTACCACCTACTTCTTCTGCTACATCCATTATGGCAGTTACCTGGGGGACTCCTATACCGCTTATCACCCTTGTGGTGCAAATGGAACCAGGTCCGACCCCTACCTTTATTGCATCAACATCCAATTTCAGTAGATCCCTTGCTGCTTCTCCTGTTGCCACATTACCTATAACAAGATCGCATTCGCATATTTTTCTTAAATCTCTGGCAACCTCAAAGACCTTTTTTGTATGTCCGTGGGCAGTATCTATCACTATACAATCTACACCTGCTTCTCCTAAGGCTCTTGCCCTTTCGCTTGTTTCAGGTGATACACCAACAGCTGCCCCACAGAAGAGCTTACCCTCCTTATCAATATTCGCTTCAGGGAACTCTCTTCTCTTTAGTATATCTCGAAGAGTGATAAGACCTGTTAAGTGATCATCCTTATCTACAAGAGGTAACTTTTCCACCTTGTGTTTCTGAAATATCTTCTTTACTTCATTAATGGAAATCCCTTCCTTACCGGTTATCATAACTTTCCGTGGAGTCATCATCTTTCTTACTAACTTTGACCTATCTTCCTCAAAGACCAGATCCCTTCTTGTTACTATACCCATCAGGCGGTTTTGATTATCCACTACAGGCACACCGGAAATCCCATTATGTTCCATCATCTCCATCAATTCTCCAATCGTCGCAGAAGGCTTTGCTGTCACTGGTTCCTGTATCAAAACGCTCTCATATCTCTTTACCTTTTTGACCTGATTTGCCTGCTCCTCTATAGACATATTCTTGTGTATAATCCCGAGTCCACCCTGCTTTGCAAGAACAATCGCCATCTCCTTCTCTGTTATTGTGTCCATAGCAGCACTCACTATTGGGAAACGAAGTCCAATATTCTTGCTAAAAAGCGAGTGGAGATTGGTCTCACCTGGCAGGATTGATGAGTATCTCGGTTTTATAAGGACATCATCGAATGTTAGTCCTTTTAAAAAAATCCTTCCTTTAGCCACTTATCCTCCTCTTCTAAAATACTTCCTTTGAATGTGATATCAACTTCACCTTTCAGTATAATTTTATCCTGTGAATTTAGCTCAGTAATGAAATCGCCACCCTTCGCTATTATATCAAATCGCCCCTTACCTGTTTGCTTCATAAAAAGAAAAGAAGCGCTGGCAATTCCGGACCCACACGATAGGGTCTCGGTAAAAACTCCCCTTTCATAGGTTCTAATGTAAAGCGTATCCCCCTTGCAAGATACCCAATCTACATTGCTTCCATTATTCAAGATAGCAGATAGCCGTTTTCCATCGGATTCCACATCAATATTATTGACATCATCGCAAGCGATAATGAGATGTGGAACCCCACAATAGACTATTGTTCCTTCCTCTGTTTTCTCTTTGATATCGATCTCGGGCATCTCTATAGAAATCATCCTATTACCCTCATATTTCAGATTAACAGGTCCTGCACCTGTCATCACCCGACCCGTTTCTTTAACCTTCCCCTGAAGGTATCGCAGATAGAAGAAAACCCTGACTCCATTACCACAGAATGAAACCTCTGTTCCGTCAGGATTGAAGAAACGCATCCTGTTATCATCCATAACAATCAATCCATCACCGCCTACGCCGAACCTTCTTTTCAAGAACCTGCATGCTATTTCAGAGTAGTTATATCTATCTTTATGAGAAATAAGGATAAAATCGTTTCCACCTCCCACACCCTTTACGAATTCAATCATCTTTATTATCCAACAGAGCAAAATCTGCAAGTACGACCTTGATAAGTTCCTTATCTATCTCCTTTTTCTTCTCCAGAAATCCTTCAAGTAGTGCATTCTCACAGATAATATTGGCCATTCTTGGTTTTCCTTTCGAGTAGTGATGAATCAATTTAAGACTCTCCTCGGTAAACGGAACTTTATCACCCCCTGCCACTTTAATACGATGGGATATATACTCCTTAATAGAATTGAAATCCAGGGGTTCCAGGGTGGTTCTAATAGCCATCCTCTGGTACAGGGCTTCATCCTGTTTTAGATTTTCTTCTAACTCAGGCAAGCCAAAGAGGACAAAATTTATCAGATGTATAGACTGGGTTTCAATGTTAAGAAGCCCGCGAATTTCCTCCATAGTATCCTTTCCCCTCAACATATTTGCTTCATCTATGAGGACTACCACCTTTTTGTTCTCCTCGTAAAAATCCTGGAGTTTCTTATACAAAGCATTTATTATATCGATTCTCTTATCGCCCTCTACTTCAGCACCGAATTGCAGGGAGATCCTCTTCAAGAGCCATCCTGCAGTTATATCAGGATGGATAATAACAAGAAGAGAAACCTCAAAATCCTCTTTAGACGAAAGTGCATTAAGCATCCTCCTGGCAAGAGTGGTCTTTCCCATTCCAATATCAGCGACCATAATAGAAAGTCCCAATCTATTCTCTATGCCATGCATTAGTTTTGTCATAGATTTGGAATGCTGGGGACTATCATAGTAAAACCGCTCGTCTGGTGACGTTGAGAAGGGTTTTATATCAAATCCATAGAATGTCTCATAATCCATTCAATAAAATATATAAATCTCTACCCTTTTGTCAAGCAGAATGTTTCCCCTCACCCTATTTTTTGCCACAGAGACACAGAGAACACAGAGTGTATTAGTTGATTCGTTAATTAGTTTATTAGGTAAAAAAAATCTAATCCCAATCCCTAAATCCTGAACCCTAAATCCTTAGTGAAACCGCAGATGAACACAGAGATAGTCGCTTCGCTCCAATCGAGAAATAGTTAAATAGTAGGGGCGAATTGCATTCGCCCTTTTGTAGGAGCGACTTCCCAGTCGCGATTTGTGGGAGAGGCTTTCTGGCCTCAACTTTAACGCTATGGACACTACGAACTCACCAACTCTTTGTCTTTGACTCTCGACATTGGACATTAAACCCAAAATCCTAAATTATCCTCGAACCCTCTGCTTTTTATAATCGTAGGGGCGAGCCGCTGGCTCGCCCGGTTGGCTTGCGGTGGTGAGGTGAAAACAAAACATTAATCTTTCTCTGCGGATATCTGCGTTTATCTGCGGTTAAATTTTTTAGGTGTGGGATCGGGTTCGACAAATCAAACCCCTACAAATTTCGTAGAGACGAGGCATTGCCTCGTCTCTACGAACTCTATAGCGACATACCTTGCCCTGTGTAATGCAATGCTATTACAGGGGGGTAGAATCTTTCACTATTCCCACCGGGGGACCGAGCCTGAGGATTCATTAAAAAATCACTATCTTCCCTGTCCTGTTGCCATACCTTGAATTTAACCTGTAAAAGTATATGCCTTTTGTCTTTGGGCTAAATGAGATGTTATGATAACCTTCAGAATATTCGCCAGAGAGAGGAACAGAGATAAGCCTTCCTGTTACATCGTAAATTTCTAACCTGACCTCACACTTCTCAGGCACACCGAATCTAAATACGGCCTTACCTTTCGCTGGAGTATCGATACTTAACCCAAATACCTGTGGCGTCTCGGATGATTCCTCTATACCAGTAGTTCCTGTTCCTTCAAGATACACAAAAAGGAGTGAATCATCAGGGTCATCTGAATAGACCGAGAGTGTTCCCTGATATACTTCCTCTACCAGGGGCTTAAACTGTATAGTAAAACCTGTTGAATCTCCGGGGGATACTGAATCTGGAAGCGTATTTAAGACCGAGAATACAGCATCAGATGATACAATGCTGTCTATGTGAAGAACAAGTTCTCCTGTGTTTTTTGTGTAGAGATACTCCCACTGAGCTGAATCACCCTGTTGAATATCCCCAAAATTATGAGTGGTGTCGGAAAGGACAATATTCTGATACATCGTCGATCTGAACTTGTAGATATGATAGTCCCTGTTTGCACCATATACATCAAGTCTCCCATCATTATTACCATCACCCACCGCTGCTCCATACATAGCATCTGCTCCTGATCCCATATCTGTGGTATCCCAGGTGGTGCCATTCCACTTGAACTGGTAAATGTGATAGTCAAGATTAGCACCATAAACCTCTAATTTGCCATCATTGTTACCATCCCCTACTGCTATTCCATACATCTGAGCTCCACCAGAGCCCATATCTGTCTTATCCCAGGAAATGCCATTCCACTTGAACTGATAGATATGATAGTCATAATTACTACCATAAACCTCTAATTCGCCATCGTTGTTTCCATCACCCACTGCTACTCCCGCCATATAATTTCCACCAGAGCCCATATCTGTCTTATCCCAGGTGGTGCCATTCCACTTGAACTGGTAAATGTGATAGTCAAGATTAGCACCATAAACCTCTAAGAGACCATCGTTATTTCCATCCCCTACAGCTACCCTATGCATTCGGTATCCACCAGAGCCCATATCTGTCTTATCCCAGGTGGTGCCATTCCACTTGAACTGGTAGATGTGATAGTCCGCGTTAGTGCCATAGACTTCAAAATCACCATCGTTATTTCCATCTCCTATTGCTACTCCAAACATATGATCTCCACCAGAGCCCATATCTGTCTTATCCCAGGTGGTGCCATTCCACTTGAACTGGTAAATGTGATAGTCACAATTAGCGCTATAAACCTCTAATTTGCCATCATTGTTACCATCCCCTACTGCTACCTCAAACATCTGATCTCCACCAGAGCCCATATCTGTCTTATCCCAGGAAATGCCATTCCACTTGAACTGGTAGATATGATAGTCATAATTACTACTATAAACCTCTAATTCGCCATCGTTGTTTCCATCACCCACTGCTACTCCCACCATATAACTTCCACCAGAGCCCATATCTGTCTTATCCCAGACAAATGGAGAGATAACCCTTGAATTGACGGTAAAACAGGCTCTCAATGTATCCGTTTCAACAATAAGACTGTAAAGCCCTGAATCAGCACCAGCAAGGTCAAAATCACATGTAAGATAATTTGAACTTGCGACATTTACATTTATTCCTGTGATCTCGGGTAAACCAGATTTCTCCAGTTTTACTGTAGGTGTTCCTGAAAACCCTGAACCAAAAATGTGCGCTGATGTTGTATCCTCATTAATCCCTGATTCAGGCCATATATGGGTAACAGTAAGCGCAGGAAGATTACCTGTTCCTGAAAGACAGACATAGACGATAGCGTCACCGGGGTCATTGTTAAAGATAGAGAGCGTATCCTCGTATATATTTACTAAATCAGGCTTGAACCTGACGGTTACATCCATGCTGTCATCAGGTGCTATGGACTGCGGGAAAGAAGGCGATACTGTTTGATACACAGAAAGATTATTCATAATACTGTCCACTGTTAGTGTGTCAACGCCAATGCTGTATATCCTGAATGTCCAATCAAGAGAATCGCCTACCAAAACATCACCAAAATCATATGAGCTATCAGATAATGCTATATCAAAACAGGGGGTAGATTTGAACTGGTAGATGTGATTGTCTGAGTTTGCACCATAGACCTCTAAGATGCCATCGTTATTTCCATCTCCCACTGCTACTCCATACATAGCATTTCCACCTGAACCCATATCTGTGGTATCCCAGGTGGTGCCATTCCACTTGAATTGATAGATATGCTGGTCACCAGCACCATAGACTTCAGGTTCACCGTCATTATCTCCATCTCCAATATATACTCCATACATACTATTTTCCCCTGCACCCACATCTGTCATATCCCAGGTCGAACTATTCCATTTAAACTGATATATATGATGATCCTGATTTGTACCGTAAACTTCAAATTCTCCATCGTTGTTCCCATCCCCAACTGCCACTTTCCCCATATCACTCGTACCGACATTCCCCATATCTGTCATATCCCAGGTTGAACCATTCCATTTGAACTGATACATATGACCATTGTCATTCGTTCCATAGACCTCAAGTTCACCGTCATTATTCCCATCCCCTACCACTGCTGCAAACATATTAAACCCAATTGAACCCATATCCGTCCTATCCCAGGTCGAACCATTCCATTTAAATTGATACATATGACTATTTCTGCATGCACCGTAAACTTCCAATTCACCGTCATTATTACCATCTCCCACACCCACTCCACGCATAATATCCGTACCTGCTCCTATATCCGTTTTATCCCAGGATGTTCCATTCCATTTGAACTGGTAGATGTGTTGGTCCTGATTAGCACCATAGACTTCAAGTTCGCCATCATTGTTTCCATCTCCTATTGACACTCCTGACATACTATTTCCACCTGAACCCACATCTGTGGCATCCCAGGTGGTGCCATTCCACTTGAATTGATATATGTGATAGTTTGCATTTGCACCATAGACTTCAAGTTCACCATCGTTGTTTGCATCGCCTACTGCTACATATGTCATACCATTTGATGCTGAACCCACATCCGTTGTGACCCATACAACAGGTGTATCTACCTTTATATGTATAGTAAAACAGGCTCTTAATGTATCTGTATCAACCATAACATTATACAATCCTGATTCAGCACCATCAAGGTCAAAATCACAGGTAAGATAATTTGAACTTGCGACATTTACATTCGTTGCTGTAAGCTCTGGTGAGCCCGTTCTCTCCAGCTTTACCGTGGGCGTTCCTGTAAACCCAGAACCGAAAATGTGTGCTGATGTCGTAACCTCATTAATTCCAGATTCAGGCCAGATATGGGTGACACTTCCTGAAAGCGCTGAGGAGATAAGAAATAATCCCGCAAGGAGAATTACTATTCTTCTCCTGAAAAACTGTTCTTTCAAATACATAAAAACCTCCTTTTTTGTTTTGCCTTCTACACCCGAAGCCAATAATTTTCCACCTACCTCTGTTCGGTGCCACCCTTGTATGACAATCTTATAGCAGAGTAGTTAATTCTATATTTACCGATATACTATACTATCTTTTTTCATATGTCAAGGATTTAATTTCTTGGAATTTCTCGTGGGTGCTCGGTGCTTGATTTTTAATGTAGGGGCGTGATTTATCACGTCCTTTTTGTTTCGGGTTCGATAAATCAAACCCCTACAAAAATCGTGCAGGAACCGTGGCTAAAAAACTGAGTTCATTGGGTTCGTGGAGTTCGTGG
>JAGLZA010000337.1 GCA_023131835.1 Caldifarciminota bacterium | reverse complement strand
TTTTGCCTGAGATCCACCTAGAATTAGACACAGATAATACAGATAATCACTGATAAAAATAAAATAAAAAATATCTGTTTCAATCAGTGGGAATCAGTGTCAAAAAAAGTTTGGTTCTGGGTGGGACTTTCGACAGATGACCCTTGACTCACGACTCTATCTAAATTAGTGAAAACCTGTGTCAAAAAAAGGGTGGTGGTATGTTGCATTTACCCCTTGCAAAAATCGGAAAATGTCATATTATTAATACAATAAGATGATAAATAAGATTGAAAGTGTCGAAAATAAAGATAGGTTTTATTCGGTAATAATGATAAGCATTCTTCTGATGTTTCTTATGCCTATCGGAAAGATAAATCCCACTACAGAGACACAGAAGCAGATGGAATACGAAGAGATGAGGAAGGAAGCTTTATTCTATGCCCGCTCCTGTGGGATAAAGGGAGACAGTGAAGTAATAAAAAGGGCATTCGATTATTCGGTTAGATTCTGTATGCGATGGGAACTGGTTGTGCGATGGATTCACTCCGAGAGCAGCTTTATCCCTTCTGCCACGAGCTGTGCCGATGCAAAGGGTCTTACTCAATTAATGGATGCGACTGCAAATTATATAGGAAAGATACTTGTATATTCCGGAATGATTGGGCTAACCCTAAAAGAGGAAGAGAGATTGAGACAAAGTAAATATAACCTCTATAAAGTTGAGGATAATCTCCTTATAGGTTTTGCATATTTGAAATTCCTCTCCCTGTGTTCCGAGAATCCGGAAGAAGCCCTTGCGAGGTATCTTGCGGGTAAAAGATGGCTTGAATTCCTTGACTCCAGATATGTCCAGCATATTACTGATGGAAAACCAATAATCTGCGAGTCCATTCTATAATCCTGTTAATTGTTTCATTATTATCTCCATCGCAACACCTGATATCAGAGGCAAAGTAAGGTTATCATCCACCCCCAGAGGGAATAATTCTACAAGAGCAGCCACCAAGGCTCCTACCACAAGGATAAGAATCTCAGGAGATGGTAATAATATAGAAATAACAAGACATATTACCAAACAGGCTGCACTCCCTTCTACGGTCTTTTCTCCATTTAGATAGGTTATGCCCCATCTTACGCCTATTATATGAGCTGCTGTATCTCCAAATGCAAGGAATAGAAGAACAGCAATAGCTATCCACTTATCAAAGAGATAGATTGAGAGAAAAGCGGAAACCGCATACATCGTAGCGCCTGTAAGGCTATGTTCTTCCCTCTTCCAGAAGAGATCTCCAAAATGAAGATAAAAGAATCGTTTAACAGGTGCGCACTCCAGTCGCAGGAAATCGATGATAACAGCAGAAACACCAAGTATAATAAGAAAAATGACCATTATAAATCTATCCAGAAATATATAAGACAATGGTATTATTGCAGTCAACAGATGCAATGTTTTTCTCCTGATGACCGCTTTGCTAAGTTCCCTCATTTTCCTACTCTTCCCTGGATTTAATCTCACTTCTTCCTCATCAAGAGAAACACTTCTTTCAATCTTAATGGCTTTCCAACCATAAGCATAGAGACCCGATATACCTTACCTGCAAGAAATAGAGTTCCCCAGGCTGCTACAGCAAGTAAAACAATGGAGAGAATAATCTCCCAGAGAGGAACTGTTGATATAGAAAGGCGCATAGGCATAACCAGAGGCGTAAAGAATGGTATGAATGAAGAAATAACAGAGACCAACGAAGATGGTTTCTCCACTATCCAGAAAAGGGTGAGAAAATAGGGTATCAAAACCAGGATTACACCGGCACTCATTGCCTGATTCACTTCCTGTTCCGAATTAACGGTTGATACAAACATCAAGACAAATGAAGCATAGAGGGTGTATCCAAAGATAAAGGCAGCTGCAAAATAAAGGAGTATTCCTACAGGTAGAGAGATATCAATGGTTTTATTGATAAAGAACAGACTATTACCCATAAATGTACTCCCCACAATTATCCAGATCAGAATCATAAGAATAATTGCTGTTGTAACACCAAGGAATTTGCCGAGGAGTAATCTTGAAGGGGAGATGTCAGATATAATAACCTCTATCACTCCATTCAATTTCTCCTCCACTGCACTCCTTGCCATCAACTGGGATGCAAGTATTATAAACATATAGAGGAATATCACCATCCCAATACCCAATGCAAGAAGTTCTTCTCCTCCTTTTCCTCCTTTTTCTGTTATCTTTTGGGGAGTTATTTCAATGCCTTTCTTCAACTCTTCTGCCAGTGAAATATCTAATCCCTTCTCCTTCAATTTTCCCTTAAATGCAGCCATTCCAAGGGCATCTTCAAGCCCACCCATATTGACTTTTAGGGAACGACTATAGTAGACAGCCTGCAGGGAATCTGAATCAACGGGTATAATGACAAAGCCATCAATATCTCCTGCGAAGGTTTTATCTATTGCCTCTATTGAATCCATTTCTATAAACTGATAATGCTCCGTATCCTCCAGAAAATAGATTAAACTCTCTGAATAATCTATTACACCTATTTGTTTAATCTTTTCTTCCTTGAGACCTGCACCAAATCCTCCCTCGGGCATCATTGAAGACACAAGATATATCAGTCCCATACCAACAAGTGGTAAAATGGTAAAAAACCGAAACCACTTGCTTCTTACATATTTTAAAAATTCCCTTCTGGTTATTACAAAGACCTTATCCACTCTTTAGCTCCTCTATGAATATCTCCTCCAGGGATGGATAGAGCAATCTGAATTCAAGAACATCCGTCTTGGTCGATAAATTCCGTAGAAACTCTCCATACGAGCCTTCTATCTTTATTATAAAACCCTTATTATCTCTTCTGACATCCTGTATCTGGTCAATCCTGTCAAAATCCACCTCTCCTTCTATCTCCAGATAGACTTCGTTTCTCCTGTGGGCATCTCTTAGTTTTTCCAATTGTCCTGTATAGACCTTCTCACCATTCTTTATCAGACAAACATAATCACAGAGTTGTTCTGCCTGATCCATCCAGTGGGTTGAGAGGAGAATCGTTTTCCCCTTTTCTTTCAGTTCCTGCACAAGGTCGCGGAGCCCTTTTACAGCAATAGGGTCAAGCCCTATAAAGGGTTCGTCAAGTATCAAAAGATCCGGGTCGTGTATCACACTTAAAAGTAGATGCAATCTCTGCTTCAAGCCCTTGGATAATTCCTGAACCTTATCTTTTTTTCTATCGGAGAGTTCCAATCGGTCAAGCCAGTAATCCATCTGTTTTCGGATATTTTCTTTTTTCATCCCTTTCAATCTTCCAAAGAAGTCAATCAGTTCATCTATCCGCATATCCGGATACAATCCTCGTTCCTCTGGCATATATCCAATTCTTTTGAAATCCATTTCAATCGTTCCTTTATCCGGATATATGATGGAGAGGATTATCCTTATCGTGGTCGTCTTTCCGGAACCATTGGGACCAAGCAGACCGAAAACAATGCCTTTATCTATCTTGAATGAAAGACCCTTGAGCGCTTCAACATTACCATAGGTCTTAT
>JAGLZA010000336.1 GCA_023131835.1 Caldifarciminota bacterium | reverse complement strand
CTCGATATGCACCACAATCTGTTATATTTGGAAAACCATATTTTATTGCTTGATAGTTTGGATTTTGAGTGAAATAATCATACCCATATCCATAAAAAACTTGAATAACTGAATCTGCCCAATCTTTATTATACAAGAGTTCCCACATGAGAAAGTTATCGTTCCAGAATTCATCATAAGCCCTTGAACCTTCCCTCAATGCTTCTTGTAATCCCCATAATCCTTCAAGTGTATCTCCACTTGCTATAGCCTGTTCAACTTTAACTTTTGCCGAGTCGGGTGTATCTCCTGATATTACCAGTGCTCGGTGTTCGGTAGTTTGAGCATTAACAAATAAACTAATAATCAGTACAAAAGATATTATGGATTTATATTTCATTTTATACCTCCTTTATTGATTAATTAAAATAAATTTACCATTGAAAATAACATTACTTGTTTTCATTCTAAAAAAATAGATACCGGATGAAAGATCTAAAGGAATCTCAATATGGGTATTTGACTCTGTTGATTTATATGTTTTTCTTTTTCTGCCTGTTATATCGTATATTTCAACTAATACCCTTTCAGGTTTGCTGATAGAAAGACATAATTTTGAGAAATTAACAGTTGAATAATTTATATTAATCTTCTCTTCCTCTTCTAACCCACTTAAGAGATTATAATTGTAGAATATTTCCATATTCTTTTTGGGAGAACTGCTATCCATTGAACCATCAACCCAGATAACATGAACATACAAAGAATCAACACAAATGAAGGGAAGAAGAGAATGTCCTGTGTTTGAAATATCTATACGTGGTGAAATCTGAATTGTATCCTCATAAACAACATAGTATATTTCATAATCATAGCTATAAACTATGTATATCCTATTATCCTTTCCGACAGCGATATCAGGGTGATGTGTATCAATAGAATCTACATACACTGGATTTATCCAATCAGTTCCATTAAAATATGAAAAGTAGGTATGATATCCAAAATATCTTTCTTCCCAGACTACCCTGGGATAATTATAAGTATCTATCTCAATTCTGGTATCACATGATTGACCGGGCAGATTTGATATATTCTCCGGGTAAGACCACGAGTTACTATCATTTCTGGAATAGAAGATATCAAATGTGTTATAGTCCGTCCATACAAGGTGTTTCCTATCCATTCTATCAACGGCAATATCAGGCCATGCAGAATCATCAGGGTCATCGCTAACATTTTCAGGTATTGACCAGGAAGTTCCATTATAGTATGAATACCAGATATCGGCAGCTCCCAAATTATGCCATACACAGTGAATATAATTTGTTATTAAACTTATATCCAGTTCAGGTCCATGACAGGAATAAGGTACAGAATCTGATAAGGAAACCGGGGTGCTCCAGGAGTTACCATCATGCATTGTCCACATTATTTTACCAGTATCATAATCACCCCATACAACATGGATATTGTTCAGGGTATCAGCAGCGACATCAGGTCTCCAGCAGGTGTAACCATGTGAGACATTCAGGGTATCTGCCCATACATTTCCATCATAGAAGGTATAATAGATATCATAATTACCCGGTGTCCTATCTTCCCAGACTATATGTATCCATCCTCTTTTATCCTGATATAGTGCTGGACAATTGCTAATGCTATCCGTGTTCGATATATTAATAGGTGTAGTCCAGGCGAATAGGAATATCGGAAAAAGAAGAAAAAAGAAGACTGACAGGTTACCGCTTTTCGATAACCACAAACGATTGACTAAGAAAATATTATATTCTCTCATATCCCCCTTCTGTTTTTTGAACTGTTTATATAAATATACTCAAAAATATCTTCTTGTCAAATGAATTTTTAAAATATATCTTCATGCTGATTGCTGAGTCTGGTCAAAACTCCAATTTGGTCATTTTCGAGTTCTGCTCCGCGCTCGTGACAAAAAGCGCGGTCTTATCAATTTCTTTATTTCTCCCATCTTCTCTCTGGTTGCACTATAGCCCATCCTTATTCCAAAATCGATTTTCGAGAAGTCTGACCAATGGATGGATTTCACTGTTGGCTCAATAAGGACATCCGCCTTATTTGCTCGCATCTTATTTAATCTGAATTTTGCGATTTCATCGATACGAAAATTGAGGGATAATGCAGATTTTGGATTAAAGGTTCTTGATAACTTGCTGGATAGATTAATTCCTATCACCCTGTCGGCCCCCAGTGAATAAGCCGCATCCACTGGCACATTGGCGGTTGGTCCACCATCAACTAACATCTTTCCATTCTCATCCCAGGGGGGAAAGAAACCTACTATAGAGGCGGTTTTTAGAACTGCATCTATCAATTTGCCTTCCTTTATTATAACATCCTCTCCACTTATAAGATCCAGTGCAACAGAGGCAAATGGTATGGGTAGATCCTCTATATTTACATCTGGCACTATCTTTGTAATTACCTTTCTCAATGTTTCTCTTTCTGTAATATAGGGAGTAAGTAGCATTTTTGCGTATATCATCCTCTCTTTAATATATGTATTCATTCGTGAAAAAAGATGCCCTTTTTCGTGTTCAGGAAAAGATTCAAAACCCAACTGTTTGAACTCATCTGAATCGAGGATATCCCTGAACTTTTTTACTATTTGATCAAAATTATAATCATACGAATAGAGAGCCGCTATAATTGCCCCCATTGATGTCCCTGTTACAATATTTGCTTTGATCCCCTCTTCCTCCAGACACTTTATTACGCCGAGATGGGCTACTCCCCTGCCTGAACCACCTCCAAAGGCTAATCCCAGTTTATTCCTTTTCAGTGCATATCTCCCTTATTTTAGGGGTTAGATAGATATTTTCGATGTCATTTTTTTTCAATGCCGTAGCGAGGAGTTCAATCTTATCCTTATTGGTAATTTGCCTATCCATTATAAGGTATCTATTGCTGAAGACCCTGCAATAATCACCTTTTCGTAACAATCTATCCTCTATTATTTTTATCCCGATATTCTCTACTATCCGAACGAGTTCAACTATAATATCTTTTTCTTTCATCGATAAAATTATGAACCAATGATTTTATCTCCTGCAATTTTTCGTCTGTTTTCGCCTCGAATCGGGTAACTATAACGGGTTGCGTATTGGAAGCTCGAACCAGCCCCCAACCGCCGTCAAAAAGGATACGGACACCATCGATCTCTATGGTATCGTATTCCTTTTTGAACTTTTCGCGAACATCCTCAACTATCTTCCATTTGTTTTCTTCGGTTAACTCTGTCCGAATCTCCGGTGTGTTCTTATAGTAGGGCATCTCTTGAATGATCTGGCTTACCGTTTTCTCTGAGTGGGAAACTATTTCATAGAATCTTGCTGATACGAATATTGCATCGTCAAATCCATAGTAATTATCGCCAAGAAAGATATGACCACTCATCTCTCCTGCGATTGGACATTTGAGTTCCTTCATCTTTGCTTTTAGTAAAGAGTGTCCTGTCTTCCACATAACAGGGTTCCCACCTAATTTCCTTATCCGTTCCTCAAGACCCTTGCTGCATTTTACATCAAATAGCACATCTGCCCCAGGATTGTTCAAAAGAACCTGTTTTGATAAAGCTCCAAGGAGTTGGTCCCCAAAGATCAGGGTTCCCTTTTCATCGATTATACCTATTCGGTCAGAATCACCATCATACCCCATTCCCATATCAGCGTTTGCCGATTTTACCTTTCTTGAGAGTTGCTCTGTATACTCAACCACCGTTGGATCTGGGAGATGATTTGGAAAAGTCCCATCTGGTTCGCAGTTGATACATTCAACCTCAGCACCAAGACGGTCGAATAATCTGGTTGCTACGGGACCAGCAGTCCCATTTCCGGGGTCGAGTATAATGGAGAGTTTTCTCCCCGGGGAAAGGAGTGGGGTGATGTAGTTTAGATATTCGTCTACTACATCCTTATGGGTTATTTTTCCCTTACCGGTTTCATAATCCTCTTTTATAATAAGAGATTTTAATTCCTGTATCTCTTTGCCATAAATGGTATCCTTTCCCTTCATCATCTTAAAACCATTATATTCTATCGGGTTATGGCTGCCGGTGATCATTACCCCACCCTCGAGGCCAAAGTGAAAGATGGTAAAATACATAAGTGGGGTAGGGACTACCCCTATATCGGTTACATCACAACCTGTATCGGTGATACCCTTTGCTAAATTTTCAAATAACCGCGGAGAACTCTCCCGCACATCTCTACCCACTACGAGATTAGTAAATCCAGCTCTTTTGAGATGAGTCCCGAATGCGCATCCCAGGTTATATGTAAGCTCATCGGTCAGATCCCTATCAGCAATACCCCTTATATCATATTCTCTGAATATTTCATCCTTGACTCGCATATTTATTCTTCCTTCTTTGCTACTATAACCATTTTTAACTCTGTCATCTCCGATATGGCGAATGTTAAGCCCTCTCTACCAATACCAGAATTCTTGTATCCTCCGAAGGGCATATAGTCTACACGAAAATCAGTGGAGTCATTTATCATTATACCGCCGAATCTCATTTTCTCTGCTGCCTTCAGGGCATTATCTATATCCTGTGTAAATATTGCGCCATGTAATCCGTATTCTGAATCATTTGCTTCCCTTATGCCTTCGTCAATGTCCTTTATTGGAAATACACATACTACCGGTCCAAATATCTCTTTCGAAACTACCCTTGCCTTTTTAGGAGGAGTTTCAAGAACTGTTGGGTAGTAGAAGTTTCCGTCTCGTTTCCCCCCTATCAACAGTTTTGCTCCCATCTCCAGTGCCTCATTTACCCATTCCTCAACCCTATCTGCTTCTTCCTTTGTTATCATAGGACCCATATCCGTGGATTCGTCCAGTTTGTCTCCTACCTTATATTTGCCTATCTGTTCGATGAATCCATCCATAAATTGTTGATAGATATCCTGATGGAGGTAGAGCCTCTGGACACCTATACAATCCTGGCCTGCTGCCCAGAATGAGCCGGAAACAATAGAAGGAATTGCTCTTTTGAGATCGGCATCATCTAAGACTATCACTGCCGACGAAGAACCGAGCTCCATCATTACCCTCTTTAATCCCACTTTTCTCATTATCTCTTCGCCTGCTTCAACCCCACCGGTGAATGTGAGCATCCCGACCCTCTCATCTGTTATCAATGCATCACCGATAGAGGAAGATTTTCCGGTTATAATGGATAATGCTTCTTCTGGTAATCCTGCCTTGAGATATAATTCTCCGAGTTTCAGAGCAGATAGAGGGGTGAGGTATGTTGGCTTAAGGACTATAGCGTTACCTGCAGCTATAGCAGGTGATGTCTTATGTGCCACCATATTAAGGGGATCATTATATGGAGTTATACCAAGGACAATGCCAACAGGTTCTCGTATCCAGTATCCGAATCGGTTACATTCTCTGTAATCTGCATCTATATGGACGATTTTACCCTCTATGCGTTTTGCCTCTTCGGCTGCATAGGTGATTGTGGTTGCTGCCCTCTTTGCTTCTCCTCTTGCCTCGTTTATTGTCTTGACTCCCTCCAATGCGATTGTCTGTGAGAATTCTTCAATGTTTTCGGAAAGGAGTTCAGCGGTCTTTTTTAATATCCTGTATCTCTCATAGGATGAAAGATTTCCCATCAGTTCTTTTCCTTTTTCAGCGATGTCAAATGCTTTCTTTACATCATCCTTATCGGCAGTAGGAACTGTATCTATAATGCTATCATCCTGTGGATTTTTAACCTCTATTTTCTCATTCTTGTCTATCCATTGTCCTCCAATTATCATCTTCATTGTAACCTCCCCTTTTTTCGAATATATGTGTTTTTCTTTCTATGTCAAGCAAAGATGTTTCCACACTCCCCCCATTTTTTAGCCACAGAGGGCACAGAGAAAAATAATTTTTTTGTTTTTCCCTCACCACCACCCTGATTTTTGTAATTCGAGAGGAAGAGCCTACCATCACCCCTCATTTTTTCTCGCAAAGCACGCAAGGGAAAAGGTGATATGTGATAGAAGTCAAGCGAGAAGACAAGCAGGTGATATGTGTTATGAGATAGAAGATGAATATGCACATATCACCCAACAAACCCAACAAATTGTCATTGCGAGGAGCGAAGCGGCGAAGCAATCTCCGCCACCCCGAGATTGCTTCACGGAGCGGAGCAGGAAGAAGAGTTCGCAATGACATTGTTCGCAGGTGACATTGAACTCCGGAGTAGTAGAGTTTACTCTGCACCCTCTACATCGGGACAGGGATGTCCCTCCTACATTGTAAGAGCGGTTTCGAAAACCGCGATATGTGGGAGGGGTAATTCATGAATTACCCCTACTCCAAAATCAAGACCTGGAATTTGTAGGGGTCAGGTTCCCTGACCCTTGTAGGGGCGTGATTTATCACGCCCGTTTTGTGTCGGGTTCGATAAATCGAATCCCTACAAAAACCGTGTAGAAACCGTGCCTAAAAAACTGAGTTCATTGGGTTCGTGAAGTTCGTGGGGTTCGTAGGGTTCGTTCCTAATTAACCATTTGACCATTCAACTAATTCCTTTTGCTTGAGATTTGCCCAGAATTGGACACAGATAATCACTGATAAAAAAATAAATTTAAAAAATCAGTATTTTTTTGAGGGAAGTAGGGGGGCTTCTTCAATCAGTTTAATCAGTGCAAATCAGTGTCAAAAAAAGGGGTGGAGGGAAACCGTGCAGAAACCGTGGCTAAAAAGGGGAAGAGTAGGGGGGACTTTCGACTGATGACTCTTTCCCGACTTTAAGGAAAGAATATCTTGACAAATCAGATATTCTCATTATATTTAGATATACGATGAGAGAACTTATAAACAATCAAAACTTTTCTCTTATATCTATATATAGGTTATATATAAAAAAGATCAATAACAATATACAAGAGAATAAACCCTATGTTGAAGCTAATATGACCCGAACAACAAAGAAAATGTTCATCTTGTTAGTTTTTATCTTAAGTAGATGTAGGGAGGGTTTTCTTGGAGTATAGAATTTAAGTGTAAATAGAGAAATACAACATTATGGTGAGTAGTTAAAAGAAGATAAGAACAGAATAAAAGGGAGGTCTGTAATATGGAAATTGGTAAATATTCAATGGATAACGTTGTAACGTATCTTAGAGCAAATCCTGAATTTATGGATAGAGTTATGAGGTTATATAATGACTTTGATATTCAAAGTCTAAACTTGTTTTTCGAAGAATTTGATCTAACTTCGCCTTTCAAGACAGGGAAGTTAACGCATAAAAGATTCATTGAAAATAAGGAGGCAATTTTTGATTTAATTAAAGATCCCAACGCATATCCAACGCCAGTTAAAAATAAAGACTATTTGGGCGATGATTATACAAAAAAGATTTATAATAATGCGGCAACCAAGTATGACGATATCTGGGATAGTGTTTGGACATATGAAACAAGAGGTGGGATAATAGATTTCTTAAACCCAGCTAAAAACGACAAAATTTTGGAAGTCGGTGTGGGGACAGGTACCAACTTAAAAATATATCCAGACTATTGTGAGATAACGGGGATCGACTATTCAGAAAAGATGCTTGAAGTATGCAAGCAAAAGGTAGCAGAATATCCGAAGAAGAACATTTCTCTTCAGTTGATGGATGCACACAAAATGAGTTTTGATTCTGACTCTTTTGATAGAGTACTTTGCTTTTATGCTCTATGTAGCGTTCGGGATCCCCTAACTGTATTGAAGGAAATACAAAGAGTCTGTAAGCCGAATGGAAGAATTGTTATATTTGATATTATAAAGTCTGAAATTAGTGAAGTTGCTGTATTACAATATCTTTTTAGACCGATTGCTAAGGAAATGGGTGCTATATATGTCGAATTTTCTCCACCATATGTAATATCGTATGATTCTTTCCTTGATCTTTTTAATTTGTTTGAGAATCTTTCGATCAAGGTAGACGAAGTTCTCTATTCAGATCCCTATAAGACTGCTGTGCTACTTAGATATACAAATCAGAAATAGTACTACAATGAGTATATTCTGTATACCGCAAAGAAATTTTTCTTGGAAATTCAGATAGGAGGTGATCAATAGGAAAAGAGCGAAGCGGAGATCAAAGGTTAAATTTAATACTCAATATTTTAGATAAGACATATCGTAATAAAAAGATGTGGCAAGAGGTGGATTGTATTCTAAAAACCGATGATACAGGAATAGATACCTGGGATGATTTCGCTAAGCCCTTTAAAAATCTGATAATAGGAATATTATCTCAGAATACAAATGATAAGAATAGTACCAGGGCATATTTAGGGCTTGTGAAGAGATTCGAAATTTCACCAGTAGGGTTAGCAAAAGCTCCCAGAAGCGAGATAAAAGAGGCAATTAAATCGGGGGGTTTGTATAATATCAAGGCTAAACGCATCAAGAAGTTTGCAAATGCTGTATTGGAAAAACACAAGGGAGATCTCTCAAGTGTGGTGAATTTACCAAGGGAAGAAGCACGGAGGGAACTTATCAAACTACCAGGTATAGGAATTAAGACAGCTGACGTTTGTTTGGCTTATTGTAGCGATTGCTCCATAATTCCTATTGATACAAATATAAATAGAGTTGCCAAGAGATTAGATTTATGCCATTCTGAAGCGACTTATGAAGAAGTCCAAAATTCCCTTGAGGAAGTTATACCGTCTAAGCAAAGGATACGTGCACACGAAATGTTAATTAGATTGGGAAGAGACTATTGCAGAGCCAAGAATCCATTATGTCAGAGTTGTCCAGTTAATATTGAGTACGCATGTAATGGGATACATAAGAAAAAGTTATGTTCTTCTGTAAAATTAAATAAAAGAGAAGAGAATAATAATAATGATGAAAGATCGAAGAATACATAAGAGAAGAGATATATCTTGGAAGATTTTATTATCAATATTTACAATGGGAATTATTGTAAATATTGAAGCGTCATCGATTAAAACTTTTTCCGTTGTATATACTGACTGCCCTCCTGTTATTGACGGTAATCTAATCGATCCCTGTTGGGGAGATGCACATAAGGTGGAAATGTTTATACAGCAGGAGCCAAAAGCAGGAAAGCCTGCTGTTGAGCAAACGATAGTTTATTGCCTTTACGATAAAGAGAACCTTTATTTTGGCATAAAATGCCTCGACTCCAATCCTACCGCCATTGTTGCGAATGTGACCCGAAGGGATAAAGTAGTAGATGAAAGTGGTATCATTAGGGATGATGCGATTATGATAATGTTGGATACTTTTCGTGATCATCGAAACTGCTACTACTTTGTCGTTAACCCGATAAATACGCAGGAGGATGGTTATATGCTGAATGAAGGATGGTCAGGTGGAGATGAATGGGATGGAAGATGGTATAGTTCCACATCTGTTGGAAAGGAGGGGTGGGTTGCTGAGTTCTCCATTCCCTTTTGTATACTAAAGTTCGATTCTGGGAATGAAGCCTGGGGGTGCAATTTCTACCGAGTTCGAAAGCAAAGTGGCGAGAAGAGTTATTGGGCTGAGACTGGAAGTTGGCAATTTCAAATCTCTCTCTTTGGGGAACTAATTGATCTAAATTTAGCAGAGGTCAAACGAGGAGTTTCCTTACATCTCATTCCGTATTTTTCTACTATATCCGAAAAAAAATCGTCTTCAGAGTTAATTTCTCATCTATATGGTGGAGTCGATATACACTACAACATATCCTCTGCCTTGACTGCTGCTATTACAGTAAATCCAGATTACTCTCAAATAGAAGCAGATCTTGACCAGATTAATCTTGCCAAGGAGGTCGAACTATACCTGCCAGAGAAACGCCCTTTCTTCTTAGAAGGATTTGGTATTTTTCAGACACCGATACGTCTTGTTTACACTCGTCGAATTGCTGATATTAACTATGGAACAAAGTTAACTGGCAAGATACATCATTTTGAAACAGGAGCTTTCTTTGTGCAATCACCTACAGTAGAAAGTGAATCAAGAATAATCTATGCTGCAATAAGAACGAAAACAAGTATATCTAAATCGTTAACAACTGGAATTCTGGTGGTTACCAAAGAGAAGAATCAAAGTTACAATCGAGCGTTAGGAATAGATGGACGTCTCGATCTGGGGAAAACAATGGACATTATGGGCATGTTTGCCAAAAGTTTTGACCCGAATGTTGATAAGGAAAATAATGCCTATTGGATTAGATTCAGTTATTGGGGAACAAATCTAAACTTGGGTGTAGCTTACCAAGATTTTGATTCATGTTTTAATCCCGAAAGTGGATATATGCAACGAACGGATATTAAAGGTCCTAAAGCCTCTGTCGGGACCAATTTCTGGCCGAACAAGTTTGGCTTGAAGCGAGTGACAACAGCGGTAAACGTTTTCGATGGCAAGAACCATCTTGGAGAAAAAAAACTCTATGGTGGTAATATTGGAGTAGAAGTTTTGCTTCAAAATAAGCTGGACTTTGCTTGTATATTATATAATGAAGGCCATCTATATAGTTCCAATTACTATCGGAATAAATGGGTGCAATTATGTTTTCAGTATAATCCGGAACAGTGGAATGTTATCGAATTGTGTTATTCATGGGGGAAATACTATGACGCGGATATGTTTTACCCATACTTTGAAGTTACTATAAAACCGACTGATCTATTATCAGTTAGTCTGAACTCGTCCTATCAATACCTCAGATACTTCAATTACGATGAGCGATATTGGGTGAATATCCTAAAGGCAGATTACAAAGTTAATGATCAACTATCGTGTCGAATCTTCGTTCAATCAAGTGAACTATCCAATAAGTTAGATATTAACTTTCTCTTAAAGTATGATTTTTTTGTAGGGAGTCATATCTACCTTGCTTGGAACGAAGCAAGGAATATGGTATTAGAACACAATAACAAACTCCCGTCATTTCGTGAATTAACCCTCCAGAATAGGATGTTTTTTATAAAAATGACCTATAATTTTGGAATTTAATTTTAGGAACAAAATGCACATCTTATGCAAATGTTATAATGTTTTATATTATAGACTCGGCGGGCCTCAATGATACATGGAAAGCAAGCAATGAAAAGGGAAGAAAAACTTTAAAAAAGGAGGTAATAAGTTATGAAAATAAAGAAGTTATCCGCTAGGAAATCGATATTCATGCTGATTCTTTCTGCAGCGCTCTTATTGGCTCCAAAGGTGTTATACGCTGCAATAGTAACTACTGAATCAGCTTGCGGAATGTAAGGGTAAACCAAGCAGTTGAGGGTTGGATGAGGACATAGAGTTGCCTTAAAACGATCCTTGGCAGTTAGGAAAGAAGAACATTGAGGCTCGCCGGATTAAACAAGGAATATTTAGGGGGTAAAAATGAAATCTTCGATATATAATATTTTTTTTCCGACTAAAAGAGAAGACGAATATATTCTTTATAATACATTGACAGGTGCAGAATTTGAGGTAGGCCAAGAAGCTCGTATAGCTATTGAAAATCATATCGAAAGGTTAGATGAAGAAGCTGCTTTAGATTTAAAACAAGAAGGCATTTTAGTTGAAGATAACATCGACGAACGGAAGATTTTCTCGGTTTATCAAAATCGTGAAAAATATGGCAGGGAGAAAGGACTTTTCAATATATACACAACATATGCTTGTAATATGAGATGTACTTATTGTTATGAGGATTTTTTGACTCAGACCTTGGAGAACCGTATATTTATGGATAAAAGAACTACAAAAAGGGTAGCGAAGTTTATCCAAAATAAGACAATAGAGGATAGTTATAAAGTTTTGATAATTATGTTCTTCGGGGGAGAACCAATGTTAAATATGAAAAGCATTCTACAGTTTCTTCAGATTTTGTCTCCCTGGACGAAAAAAAAGGGAATCGAATTTATACCTGCAATAATTACAAACGGTACTTTGATAACAGAAAATTCATTATCCAAACTTATACATTATGATCCACTTTTTCAAATTACCTTGGATGGACCAAGGGACATTCACGATAAAAGAAGACCCTATAAGAATGGCGAGGGGACTTATGATGATATTATTAAGAGTATACACCTACTAAAAAAACATAGATTTAAGAAAATAGTTATTCGAGTTAATATTGACAAAGAGAATCGCCAACATATTGAGAGACTTCTGGATCAATTAAAAGAAAAATTTGGAACCGATTTGATGGTAAGGTTTGCACCAGTTGTTCCCCCCGTTGGCGACAAAAAAGTCTCCTGCCCTTGGTTGGCTCAGACTTTTATGGATGAGGAAGATTATGCGATATTACCAAAATTGTTTCAGGCCGCAGAAAAACGTGGCTTTACTGTAGTTATGAGATCGCAAGTAAACTTGTTGTTTTGTGAGTTTCATACAGATTCTTCTTTTATGATAGATCCACAAGCTGATATATATAAATGTGAAGCATTAGTAGGCATAAAAGAATGCAAGGCAGGTAGTATAGATAGAAAAGGCTCTTTGTCGGTTACTTATCCCTACTACGATTGGTTATCAATATCTCCATTAGATACTGAGTGCCGTGATTGCCCACTTCTCCCTGCCTGCGGGGGTGGATGTCCTGCTCTAACCTATGAGGAATACGGGACCTATCACAAATATCACAAGGGTGAGTGTTCTCTCATCAAGTTTGTAGTTCGCAGCCGTATTAAATATTATTTAAGTAAAAAATACCCAAATAAAATAAAATTGTAAATTAACTCAAGTTTCCAAATGATTACATTATATCCTAGTAAAACCGTAAACGAGTCCAGAAGAAAGAGTTAAAGAAATGAAAGTAGGCAAGTGTTTTCACCGAAAAATTCTTAACCCTTGCAGTTTAGAAGCGCACAACTATCAGGTAGATCCTTATATTGGTTGTGAACATTTTTGCCGCTACTGTTATGCGTTGAATAAAGCTGAGACTGATTGGGAAAAAGAGATCTTAATACATGAAAATTTTATTAAACGATTGACAGAAGCAATATCTTCTTTAGATCCGCAGGATATCTATATGGGAATGAATAGCGATCCATATCAACCTTCTGAAAGAACCTTTAAACAAACCAGGAAAGCACTAGATGTATTTGCAAAGAGAGGTTTTTCGGTTTCCCTCTTGACTAAATCGGGATTGGTGACGAGAGACATTGATCTTTTTGCAAAAATGCCAAAATCCTCCGTAGGTGTTTCTTTGGCGTTTCAAAAAGAACAGACACGACATCTGTTTGAAAAGAACGCACCATCGAATAAGGAGAGGATAGAAGCACTTAAAAGATTAAAAGGCGCTGGCATCAAAACCTACACGTTGATCTGCCCAGTAATGCCGTTCGTTACTAATGTGGAATCGCTAATTGAACTTGTGGCGCCATATTCTGATAAGATTTGGATATATAAGCTTGAGATGGAATCAACGGAAGCCCAAAACTGGCAAAATGTAGAATCCATTTTAAATCAGAACTTTCCGGAACTAACGGAAAAGTATCGGAAGATAGCCTTTTCAGGCGATTATCCTTACTGGAGACGGCTTCGACAGAGACTGGAAGAGATTCAAAGTAAAAAATACTTAAACTTGAGGATAGAATTGTAAATATAATAGTGAAGACTTCCGAAGTCATCCTTTCCCCCTTGAATTTATTGATTTTTATTATAAGATTATTTTAGAAAAGAAAGAAAGTTTTTTATACATCTAATATCGTCATAATCACAGGGAGGCAAAAATATGTCTAATCCAAATAATAACAAGAAGGGAACCTTCCTCAGGGTTCCAGGCATTCTGGCATATGCGTTTTTACTGTTTGTAACCTTGTTTGCGACCTTCTGGGGAACCGCAGAGTTCTTTCATGAAGGATGGTTTGCACCCTATACAACCTTCATTTTCTATATGATGCCGTTTTTGATTCTTATGGCTCTTACTCTTATCGCTACATTCTTCCCGCGTACAGGGGGAATTCTCATAATGGCAGGTGGGATAGCTTTCACTCTCTGGAGGATCTCAATGCTTTTGACCTGGCATCATGATATAGGACTATCAGTATGGATGACCGGATTTGTTATTGCACTCCCTGGGATTCTCTTCTTTCTTGATAGTGTTTTCAGAAAGAAATACGGATATAAAAAACCTATAAAATTCACATTCAAAGCCTACTGGAAACAGAATCTTGTTGTGTTTCTACCTATTCTGCTTATCCTTGGTATGGGAACACCTATGCTCATCAACAACCTGAGTCGCATACCCCTTGAAAACTACAACGAAACCACCATAGAGGGGAATGATGTTACCCTGGCCTTTGCAGGGGATGGGCCCGGATGGTTGTATTCCAATAAACATCCGATTGTTTTTAAGGATAAGAAGTATGTTGGAATGTGCTGGAACGAGATAGCTCTTTTTGGTATGGACCCAATAGGTTTCATGGGCAAAAAATACGGACCTTCCTATGACAGGACAAAGGAATCCATATATTATGCAACCCAGGAGGATTTTGATAAATATAATATGTTTCGCTATATCAACTACGAAGGAAATGAATTAACCGAAACCATCCAGGATTATTGGCGTCTTCCAACTATTGAGGAGTATGTCAGGCTCTTAAAGCATAGAAAAGAAAATGCAGGCGGTCAATTTGATCAAGCTACAGGACAGGCACATTATGAGCGGGAACCTGATAAGGACGGACCTGTCTGGGCGCCAGATATGGAGGTTATCTATTATTGGACATCCACGAGTTTTGGCGAGAGTAGTGCCTATGATATCACATATTCTGGTCGAACACGCTACATATTGAAGACAACCCGTCAGGATTATCGAGGATACCGAGCTGTGCGGACGAAGGTAGTCGCTCCACTCCATTGAGAAATAGTTAAATAGTTGAGTAGTTAAATAGTTAATTAGGAACGAACCTGACAAACTCAATGAACCCAGCAAATAGTCGTTGCGAACAATGTCATTGTTCACCCCCTGGAATAGAAGCACTTCAGGTAATCTCTCCTATCCCACGGGGCAGGCTCTTCTTCCTGCTCCGCTCCAATGCAAAATATAGATTGCAAAGTGAAAATTGCAAAATGCTCTATCACCTCACACCCTTATTTAAATGCAGACAAACACGGGTAAACAAGCTCGGTGGTTGTACAGTATGACATCTTCGCCTTTCTTATTCTGGTGAAGGTCTGGGTTGTGCCCTAAATCCTAACACCTAAATCCTAATCCCTAATCCTCGTGGAGGTCTGGGAGGAACCGACTAACCACACTAACCCTTTGACTATCGACTTCTGACATTGGACATTGGACTTTTTTTGTCATATCTGTCTAACTCCGAGCGTATAAACTCCAAAATTTACACTATACACTAAATCATACAACTTTGGGACAATGCCTAATTTTGTGTAACTTCTCCCATATAAGCCACCATCTCTCCTTGACTTTTTTGTTTTTTACTGTATGATTATATTGAAAAGGGGGTGTAAGAGGTTCCGCAGATGTTGGAGGTAAAGGGAATGGTGTGTCTTAATAAAGTTGGAGGCAAGAATGGCATATAGAGTTTTCATAAGCCATAGCACCCGTGACCAGGGATTGGTTATATCACTTGCGAGTCTACTTTCTAAGTTTGGGGTAGAAGTATCTGTTGCAGAGTGGTACTTTGCCCCTGGTGAATGCCTTGGCAAAAAAGGTATTTAAACAAATCGAAGGATCTGATTGTGTGGTAGTATTGTTAACGCAAAATGGGATAAGATCAAATTGGGTCCAGCAAGAAATAGGATATTCATTACAACGGAATAAACCTGTTATTCCTATTGTAGAAAAAGGAATAGACTCAAAACACTTAACAGCACTACAGGGGAGAGAATATATTGAGTACGATCCCGAGCAATAGCAGGAAGATTTGATCAAATTATCTACTTATGTGAAATCGTTAAAGTTGAAAAAGGAAGAACAAGGGAAGGTTTTACTTGTCTTTGGGGGGTTTCTTGCTTTTCTGTTATTGGTTTCTGGAGGAGGAAAATGAATTATAGGATAGAGCCACTGTGTCTGCCGATAATTGAAAAAAGTAACGTGAGTTGACCAAATGAGGAAAGAGAGAAAGAGTAGATATAGGTATGTATATCCGAAGTATGTCGGATGTTTCCCAAAATTGGAGGTATATGCGAACTTATGTTCGTATATAACACATTAAACGAAATAATTTAATGGATGTAGATAAGTTATGAATTCAAGGAAAGATGCCAAGATTAAGAGATTGGTGAACTTGAGGCTAAAAATACCAATCATTCAAGGAGGAATGAGTGTTTGCATTTCTTTAGCAGGTTTAGCCTCAGCTGTTGCAAAATTGGGCGCTATTGGAGTTATTGGTGCTGCTGGTATCGGTATGCTTGAACCTGACGAAGCCGGGAATTATAAAGAGATGGAAAAGAGAGCGTTGACTAGAGAAATAAGAAAAGCAAAGAAAATGACCGACGGGATTATTGGGGTAAATATAATGGTGGCTCTTACAGATTGTGACGATCTTATTATGATTTCTGTAGACGAGAGGGTAGATTTGATTTTCATTGGCGCAGGACTTATGTTAAGGATACCAAAAGCATTACCACCGGATAGATTGGGAGAGATTGCAACTAAGTTTGTTCCCATAGTATCTTCTGCAAGGGCTATGAAAATCATATTCAAGTATTGGGCGAAAAACTATAATCATATCCCCGATGCCGTAGTTGTTGAAGGTCCATTAGCAGGTGGGCATCTCGGTTTTAAGAAAGAACAGATAAATAATCCTGATTATATGCTGGAGAAGATACTATCCGATGTTGTCAATGCAATAAAACCCTTTGAGCAACAGTTCAGTAAAAATATTCCAATAATCGCTGCGGGAGGTATATATACTGGTGAGGATATTTACAAAGTTATGCAATTAGGAGCTCACGGAGTGCAGATGGCAACCAGATTTGTTGCAACTCATGAGTGTGATGCTTCTATAGAATTTAAAGAGGCATATATAAAGTGTAAAAAAGAAGATATTATTACAATTAATAGTCCTGTTGGAATGCCGGGGAGAGCGATAAGAAATCAATATCTTAAAGATGTTTCTATGGGGATTAGAAAACCATTTAAATGCCCTTGGAAATGTTTGAAAACTTGTGAATTCAGAAAAGTGCCATACTGCATTGCGCTCGCACTGACCAATGCCCAAAAAGGAAACCTTGAAGAAGGATTTGCTTTTGCAGGAGCTGATGCTTATCGCGTAGATAAAATCATCTCTGTTAAAGAACTCATTGATACTTTATTAGAAGAATATGATGAGGCAGTAGGTGGTAATGGGGACACTGTGTGATGAGTAAGTTAGTGTAAGTTATGAGAAAACTGAGGCAAAGCTTAAGGAATTGTCAAGTTTCGAGATTTGACCCCATTATCGGTATTTTCTATGAGAGGTAATAGATAATGGGTGAAAGAAAAGGTTATAAACAGAAA
>JAGLZA010000335.1 GCA_023131835.1 Caldifarciminota bacterium | reverse complement strand
TTTCTATTGGGTAAACTGGGATGATTTCAATGGATGTTGGTATGGTAAACCACATATAGATAACATAAACGGGGGGATACTTATGGCATGTTCGTTTAAAGACTGTGAAATTGTAGGTAACAAATTTGAGAATCCTGAAGGGGGTATAAAATGATGGATGGATTCGAAGTTAATGGCATCTCGCTATATTTAACACACATCCCAAACAGAAAGGGCTTAGTGTTCTGTTTTATGGAGGGTGGTAGTTTATACCCTGTTGCTTATGTTTCTGCAAAGTTGGAAGAGAGGGCAATTAATGAATGGAAAAAGATGTTAGGTGAAAAGGAAAGTGAAAAAGGAAGGGGGGGGGAAAAGAAGCAATGATTTTCGCAATAGAAGGGCACATAGATATGATAAGAAACGGACTGCCCAGTGTTGAACCATGTAAACCAATACTAATAAAGACACAAACACGCAGGTTAAACCGCGGAATATACAAAGTCGGCAAGGACTATGCAGTGCAACGCAAACGAGGTGTAAAAGCGGAAACGGATATGCGAATAGTATTCGACAAAATATGGGAGGATTTTGATTTCATTTCAGTAGAAGATGCATGGGCGGAGGGAGGATATATGCCGGAACAATTTGAACTAATATTTTCACATCTCAGTCGAAAATGGGAGGGTGGAAGTAGGTGGGCATTTAAGTTTCACGTCGTGGAGGTGATAAAATGAAATATGATAGAGAGTGGATAAAATTTAAAATAGCAGACTGGTTAGATGAACATTATGATGATGCCTGCTGGTATAATCTCGCTTCATGGGCTATGGGTATGCGCGGTTTTTGGGATACTTTTGGCAAATACGGTGACTGGCGCGACCAAAGTTGCTTAGACACAAACGGTTGTTATGCATATTGCGGAAAATGTGTTAGAACCGGGAGGTTAAGGAAATGAGCTATTGCCGTGCGTGTAGACCAGTTAAAGGGAAAGATAGTGACTATCCTATTGATCCTAAACTAAAGATAGGAAACTGCCCTTGGTGTGGACGTGACAACCGTGTCATAGAGGAGAGTGAAACTGATGACTAACGAGGATCCTGTTGATTTTCTCGCGCGTTTGCGAAAGAAAGCCAAAGAACATAAAGACAAGTTATCTCCCGCAGAAGAAGTCTTTTTAGAAGTTGCTGATAAATCTGATAAGGTGGCGATATTAGGGTGTGGTGGCAACAATGGATAAGTGTGATAAGCACTAAACGGCTTACACTGGCATAGTAAGCTAAATGGGGGTTACGTAAAAATGGAAAAGGAAAAGCTGAGAACGATATTCAATAAAAGAATAAAGAAATTGCTCATAGACGCGCAGGCAAAGGACGAACTATTTGAGAGATTCATTGAGCTTTTTAACCATGGTGGATTCAAGTGTGCTTACTGTAATAGGAGAATGGGACTAAAATGGGGTGACAACGAAATATCATTTACGATAGATCACGTATTAGCACGGTCCCGTGGTGGCACCGACAACATTCATAACATTACTTTCGCATGTCAAAGCTGCAATTCGATGAAAGGGGATAAGGATGCAGGTTGGTTTGCAGCTAACGTGAACAAGTCAAAAGTAAGGAAACAAAAAAGGGAACTTTGGAAGGCAATAAAAAAAAGGAAGCAAGATAAACGAACAAGAGAAGCGTTTAAGGATATATTTGAGATGGTAAACGTAAAAAGGGAAAATGGAAGTAAGAAGGCGTAAACGACATGGGTTGCAAACTGTCCCGATAAATGGGTGCCGTGTTTGCGGAGAAGTAAAACCGTGCCCATACGAGCTACTTAATGTACAACGTGACCCGGTATGTACGAATTGTGTGAAACAAATGAGGGAGCAAGATGAATAAAAAGGAAACGAAGGCCTATATGCATGCATACTACCTTAAACACAAGGAAGAAAGACATTTGGAATATGTGCGGTGGTGTGAAGGTAACCCAAAGCGAAATCGGGCGGAACGAGGTAAAGAAAGCAAAACACCCGCGGAACTAAAGAAATATGGGCGTGACTATTATGCTAACAATAAGAAGCGCTATTCAGAACTACATCGTCGTTGGTGTGCAGAAAACCCTAAACAATTTGCTGACGGGCAGCAGGCGTGGCGTGATAAGAACCCTCATTACCCAGGGGATTATGCGAGAAAACGCTTAGCGGTAGTCGACCCTCTAATATTCCAGTTTTTAGATAGTGGTGGGTTAGGTGAGGATACTGGTGAGTTTATACAATATCTTCACAGTCAAGGTGTTCCGGAACGACATATTAATTGGTTTAAAACAGATTTAAACAACCGTTTAAGTGGCAAAACAGAGTGCAGGCGCCCATAAGCTACCCTTTAGTAAGAACCGTAAGTAAGGGCTTGGAGTCCGGCGACATATTTAAGGGGGAATATACATATAGGGTATTGAGAAGAAATAGTAAAAAACTAAAAAGGGCGAGGGGGGAAAAGATAACAAAAAAACAAAGCAAACAAAGGAATCTGGAGGGCACATGGGAATGGAAAACCAATAAGTTTTCGCGGCAGGTGTTGAGTCCAAATCCCACAGGCTCTTAGGAACTAACAAAGTAAAAGAAGTCGCTGCCAAAAGGTTCCTTTGTTTGCAAAAAGAAAAGAGATGTGTCCTGTAATATATCAAAAGGGAGGGGAAAAATGCGAGGGAAAATAGGTGAGGAGCATGAGTACTCTTATATTGTGCTCAATTGGCTCAAAAGACGTGGAAAGGGTAAAAAAGAGGAGGAGGTGAACGAAAGAGAATGGGGAGAGGAAGAGATAGAAGAAGGGCAATAGTACTTGGAGCAAGTGGTAAACCGCACCGGGCATATTTAATCCAAGGTGGGTGGGTAAAACGGGAAAAAGGCGTTGACGTCTATCTGAAATATGGGTGGTAAAAACTGTTTGCTCCGGGATCATGTGAAAGCAAGCTCGGCTGGTGTAATAAAGGGTTCAATTCCCTTGCGGGCTCTGAGGTGAGAAAACAAAAATGATGACGGGAACTTTGGAAGAAGTACTCAGTAAATTGTTTGATCTCTATTTGGAGAATAGGATGGAGGATGCTCCCGCAAGACGCTATTTATTGTTGTTGCGAAACCCAAACAATGAACACACATTCTCGGAAGAGGACGCAGATCGTCTTTTGGATATGCTACGTGAAGATAAATATGAAGCGGAGAACTATGTAGCGGGACCAAAGCCCAAGGAAATGGGGGAAATGGTAAATTACAGTAAAGAAAAACACTGGTGTATTGGATGCGGGGAAGAAACATACATAAACACGTGTGGGTTCTGTGTGGGATGCTGGGAAAAATACGCGTATTTGAGAGCAAATAAGCGTGTGGAAGGTAAAGAGGAACAGGGGGTGTAGGGATGTCAGTAAAAGGAGAAAGGGAATGCATGGAACTTTTTCAATACAGGTATTTTGACACCGTTCTGTCTGCAAGGTGTGGCATATCAATAGCCAAAGTGCAAGAACTAAGGACTCTGTATAATATATTAAAGGCTAAAAGGGAGGTGTAAAAAGAAAAATGAACTATGAGAAAGAGGCGGTATGGGATGAAGGAAACATCGGATATTGAGTTCTTCGAGGACAAAAATGTTCGAGAGGGTCCAACGGTGGAGGAGCGAAAAGAGCTTGATTTTTAAGAGCTCTAAATGGTTTAGGAACGTAACAATGCACCTAAAACTATTTTCCACAACGACACGGATGTATCTAAAGGGATTGATTAGTTGGAAAGAATATAGGGAGAGGGTAAAATGGACAAAAGAGAAAAGGAAGTATGGAGAACGGACGAATACGAAAAAACGGTAAATGAACTAAAAGAAAGGTTTGGTATATTAAATCCAATGTAATAAAGGGGACAAAACGAGAATGAACAAAGAAGAGCGGGGAAAGCTTGAAAGAGTGCGTGTAAGATCATTTATTGAACTC
>JAGLZA010000334.1 GCA_023131835.1 Caldifarciminota bacterium | reverse complement strand
GTGGGAGTGACAAGGAATAATGGAAACATGGGTAATAGTCGGAGTGATCATATTGGTGACAAACATCATAATGTGGTCTTTAGCCTTTTACTTGACACGGGAACAAGGGGAGTAGAAATGACAAATTACAAATATTGCCATGAATGCGGGATTCAAACACCATTCCATTATAATTTCGAATCGCTCGTATGGGAATGCATTATATGTGGTAAGGAGTTAGCAAAGCCAGAAGATAGAGTATGGGATAAAAAGGGAGAAAAAATATGAATGAACAAACAACTGTGTTGGAATTAAGGAAAGAAAAGAAGGCAGAGCTAAAAGCAGTTCTCAAGACGATGGAAAAGCTTGAGAAGGCAAAAGTGGCAACGAAGCACGGTGACATGGAGGTGCATTTAGGTATTGTAAAGAGTATAGATAAGTTATATCGAAGACGAAGATCGTTACTGGATTTTCTCAGGGAACTAAACGGCGACCACCGTCTAATCCTAAGTGCCGAAGAAGTGATGCGTTTTGAGGGATTTGGACCATCGGTGAGAGAAAAATGATTTGGAAAGAAATAGTCATAGAATGTTTGGAAAGGCGATTAAGGGAAGAGATAATAGTTAAGGCGGGCTTAGTAGTGGAATTAAGAGTGCAGGAAAAGTTAGTGGAAGAGATAAAGGCGGAATTAAAAAAGGAGGAAGAAAAAGAAAAATGGCACCAATAGGAAAAGCAGAAGTTAAAGGAGAGGGGCGAGATATGGTGGCGGATATGGAAGCGTTAAAGGCAGATAAAGACCTCATCGATTTAGATGGGCAGTTTGCCGACTATATCTTAGACCAGACAAATTATGTAAAAACGAAAGTGATGTTAATAGAGAACCTGGTGGAAAATTTCCGTGAAAAGACAGGTAAAATCCCTGCGGGAATGATACCTTCACACGACTTAATAGACGAATTCAGCAAGGCAATAAACTACTTGGAAAAGGCGCAAACCCGATTATCTATTGAGTTAGTGAGATTGAAGAGCATGCAAATGGTCCAGGAACGTATGGTAAATCCTATGGGTGACATACCAAGTGAGAAACCACCGGAGGACGTTTCATTCTGTTAGGGCACCTATGGTCAAAGAAACTCTATCCGAAAAAATGTGGGAGTCCTCACCGTCTTTAGCGGTTAATTCAAGAGAAAAAGAGGAGAAAATAGAATGGGACCAATAGACGAAGCGGATGTCAAAAGGGATGTGGACATGTTCCGC
>JAGLZA010000333.1 GCA_023131835.1 Caldifarciminota bacterium | reverse complement strand
CAATTTATCTGCGATTTTCATATTCTCATCCGCGATGTATCTATCTTCGATGCTTTTCTCTGAGTAATGTTTTTATTTATTTCCATCAACAGGGGGTTTTCCTTAAGAAGATTAATAACTTCCACTAACTCTATTAATTCACCCTCTCTGTATAACCTCCCGTAAATCTCCCCCATAACTCTAAAATCCTCTGGTGTGTCAGCAGTGAGCCTTATTTCAGGATGTCTTACTTGTGATTCGACCTCTACCTTTTCTATTTTGAATAGATTGGATTTTGTAAAATACACACCCCATATCTCCGTATCCCTTTCTTTCTTCAATTCCACAACTTTCTCAAGAGCCTGTACCTTTACACCATAGGAAAAAGCGCCTAAAGGAAGATCAAGACACGTTATATAGTCAGCATCGGTTTCTTCAAATTTCTTTATTAACCTATCTATATAGTGAGGGTCAGTAAGAGGATTATCTCCAGTAGTACTTACAATAAAATCTATCTTGTATTTTTTCGCTGCATCAAGGAGCCTCTTCAATACATCCATTTCATCTCCCCTGAACCACTTAATGTGGTTTTTCTTTGCTACTTCAACTAAAATATCATCCTGTGGATTGGTGGACGTACAGAGAATAATCTCGTCAGGTAGTTTGGCATATCTTAATCTATCTATAAGATGCTCTATCATTGGTTTCCCGACAAGATCTTTCATCGCCTTTTCTGGAAGCCTCGTTGATTTCATCCTGACCGTGATTGTAACTGCCGTCCTCATGTTTTATCCGCGAGATATGTATTCTCAAATGTGATTAACTCATTTTTTCTTATTTTATCCTTTGCTTTTCTCTCTAATAGATTCTGAACTTCTTTTTGCTTTATACTGCTAATTTTATTCGTTCTTTTAAAATTGATATTTTGAAGTGAAATTTCTTCATCTTTGTCAATATCTTTAGCAGATACAATTGCTTTCTTCATAGGGCCTATTTTTCCATATTCTTTTTCGTATTTGTTTAGTTCTATCCCTCCATCACCCATTGCTTCCTGAAGAATCTCCAACTTTTTATATAAACTGCGAAAATCTTCCACTGAAATCGCCGCCTCATAATCTATCCTATTTTCACCCTTCTCCAAAACAAAATGTTTTTCTATCAGGCTGGCACCGCATACGAATCCGGCAAGTGTTACCAATTCCTGATTTTCATCGTTCCAGGAGGTATGGTCTGCATAGCCGATAGGTAAATTAAAAAGCTCCTTTATCTTTTGCATTTTTTTAAGATTAATGTATTCATATCTTGTAGGGTAGTTTTGAAATCCATACATCAACACAATGTCTGATTTTCCCCTATTTTTGAGGTAGTCTATTGCAAAGGAAATTTCATCAATGGTTGAACCTCCTATACCTAATATTATCGGGATGTCAAACTTAGAAACTTGACTTAACATGTCTATATCATTTAAAGAACAAGCGTGAATTTCAATTGCCGCTAACTTATCTTGCACGGATTCTAAAAAATATAAACATCCTGAATCATCTGCGAGTATGATAACATCCAGCCCAATTTCCTGAGCAGAGTTTATTAGATCACTCCATTCAGTCTCACTGAAAAACCACTTTTGTATTCTTGTATATAAATCATGATCTGGACACATGTATGTCTGGATATCAAACAGAACATGAAATTTTACGGCATCTATACATATCGCATCTGCAATTTTTTTAATGGATTCTTGTAGGTAATTAATATCACCGTCATGTGAATATGCGCATTCTGCAATCAGGTATGGTTCATTTCCGTAGAGTTTGCTATTTTTCATTTTGAGTCTCCAATACGCTTTCCACAAGCATAAAATCTAATGGAGTATCCATGCCGCTAAAACTGATCTCATCCTTAAATACTCCTTTAACCTTTCCTTCTCTTGCATCATGAAACCGGGGTGATGTTCAACCTCGCACACCCCTGCTACAGCATCACATCCTCTCATTTTTTCTATTCCCTCGTCAATTGGGTTCCGCCTTTCTGAAGGGGTGTTGGCTGCAAGAATACAACCATATCCCGAGAACAATTTTCTTCTTTTTTAACATATTCAATAGCATGAAGGATTGCCGATAAAGATGATGAAGAATCCTTTGCAAGAGTTTTTGGCCCTAAAAAAAGGACTTCGGAACCATAACACATAGCCACTTTAGCGATTTCTTCATCGTCAGTGGATAAGATGACCCGATCAATATATTTTGATTTCAGTGCTTCTTCAATGGTGTAAGCGATCAGTGGCTTGCCTCCAAGAAGTTTTATATTTTTTCTTGGGATACTTTTGGAACCTCCTCGTGCGGGTATTATAGCCAGAACAGATTTATTATCAAACATTTCCTTTTTTTACCTCTCCTACTAACATTAACTATCTTTATTCGATAAGGGTTTTTCTTAATCCGCAGAGTCTGCACATTTTAATTTCATGTGAGCGTCCTTCTTGATGTAGAGTTCTCAATTTGGTCATCCTGCTACCTTTCCACATATCCTCAAGAGATCCCTCATAGGCGTTACCTAATACTTCTAACTTCTCATTTCCTCCCCTCATCGCTCGACAGCAGGGAAGAACATCGCCATCAGCCAGCACAATCAGTCGCTGCCAGAGTTGTGCACATGCGAAATTTTCTAATGGTGTATCATCTTCCTCCTTAGCCTCCCAATCTAACATATCTTCAATAGCTACATGTTCGGCTATTTCACCCCAAAATTTTATGTACCCCTCAATTTGATGATGATTTCTTGGTGTGTCTACCATCTGAACTCGAACAATAGGCTTTTTACTCCCCATATTTTTCTTTAAACTTTGTAACCTTTTTATATTATTTAAAACGTTCTCAAAAATCGCACCGATTCTAACACTTTCATAAACCTCTTTTGTATAGCCATCTACTGAACATATTATTTTATCTAAACCTGCTTCAATTAACGCCCTTGCCGTTTTTTCAGATAAAAGTGTTGCGTTTGTGTCAAACATAACTTCTATAATGCCTTTGTCCTTAGCATATCGCACCATATCTGCCATCCGTTTGTCTAATAGAGGCTCTCCTCTGTATTGTGTTTTAACAGAACAAAGTCCTTTTTTAGCACCTTCGTCAATAACTTTCTTAAAAACTTTCAATTCCATCTTCATAGGCTTTGGTGGGTCAAACGATTGGAAACACATAAAACATTTGAGGTTACAGGCAGTGATTGTTTCAAGGTCAAGATGGATCGGAAAATCCTCAACAGTATAATTCTTTGGGTTTTCATTCCACTTTCTTCTATACTCCTTATACCTTTCACTTTCTTCTTCGCCTTTAGCGATTTTAAGATGGAAGGTTGGATCCACAGTTGCTTTTATCTCCGACATATTATTAAGATATTTTGTAGGGTATATTTAAGTGTAAATGTTTTGATTACATATATTTACTATTGTCTCTGCTATAACTTTACATTTTCCCTATTGAACCATAACAAATTAATATAACTTTTTTAGTTCTCATTGTTCCTCTTCCCTCTCAGCAACTCTATAATAACAAAGAATTTTATCTGAAGATTTGTCATTCATTATAAATCCCTCTCTGAGATCTTTTTAGTCTCTACGGAATAAATAGCTTCGTTATAACAACTCTTATATTTTTCACAAACAGATTCCCAATCCCAACTCTTGGCATAATCCATAATTTGTTTTTTTTCCCAATTTCTATCAATTGCACGCTTTATAGTCGTTATTATAGCCTCTGTATATCTTTCATGGATTAATTCCATACAACCTGAGTGATAAATATCCTTTACATACCCTAAATCATCAAAGGTTATGATGGGCAATCCTGCTGCCATAGCTTCTAAAGATACTAAGGGTAGTCCTTCAGAGGTGGATGGCAAAATAAAAAAGTCTGATAGATTATACATGTCCTTTAACTTTTCACCTTGGAACCTGCCCGTGAATAAGACATATTTGGTTAATCCCTTCCTTTTTACAAATTTTAATAGATGTTTTTCTTCTCCACCAGACCCAACAATTAGATAGAGTAACTTTTCTTTTAATGTTTCGTCCATACTAGCAATTGCTTGTAAAACAGCAATATGATTCTTTAGTTTGTTGAGGGTCGCTACTTGAAGAAGTACCACTTTGTCTTTTGCGATATTGTACAGATCTCTTATTTCGTTCTTAGAAATGTTTTGAGAACAAAATTTTTCCAAATCTACGCCATTATGGATGACCTTTATAGCATCTGAATGAATGCCAAAGTTCCTAACAATTTCATCTTTAGTAGATGATGAAACAACTGTAATGGGTATTTTATGCTCTGCTAGTCTGATGAGAATATCTTTTTCCAACTTCTTGTTAAACCATAGCCTTAAGTTTTGGTCAAATGAGCACAAGCTATGGACTGTAACCACAAAGGGAATGTTATTATCAATAGATGCTTCAATAAAAGGCAAAGCGTCTATACTTGTGCCATGGATGTGGAGTATATCAGGGTTAATTGTTTTAATTTCTCGTTCTATCAGAGCTCTATGAAATAGCGTAATAAAATAATAGGCAAATCCACGAGGGGTAAATTTCAGATATGGAAAAAACTTTTTGAGCCAATTAACTGCGTTTTTAGTACAGTATTTAAAAATCTCCGTAGACAACTTTTTTTCAATAATTCTAAAATTACTACCCTGTTCAAAAGACTTCTTTTGAAATACGGGTAGAAAAGGAAATATATAAACCTCATCTGTCTCGGCAAAACTATTTGCAATGCTTTTTATTACGTTGATATCACCAGCTACACATCTTAGGCATCCACCTACAATTAGCATTTTCATCGCGTGTCCTCCAAGATCATCTCAGCTACTACTTTGGCAACTCGCTCCGTTGCATTTCCATCAATTTTGTAAAGATATTTCCTAATATATTTCTTTCTATTTCTTACCAACTCAGAGTCGTCTTTCAATAACCTCTCAATCGCAGGCTTTAACTCCCCCTCTTTATAAACCCCTATAGCAACGCTCTCTTTTACGTATTCCACCGGGTCGGGTTCTCCACTAAGATTTAAAATTATTACCGGCTTGTTTAATATCACAGCTTCCATTGCAGTTGTTGAATGTCTTGTTATCATCAAATCGCAGACATATAACAGCTTATAAGTATCCAACTTTTGGGGAGTTAATAATGTATTTATCTTATAATTATCCATATGCCTTTTTATCATCTTTGTGTATCTTTTTCCTTCTACTGGGTGCTGTTTTATAATCAAAGTTGTATTTTTAATATTTTGCATAGTTTCAAATACTGCTTTGAAATTTTTAATGTTTTCTGAATCACTTAGGCCATGACATTGTGTTGCCCATAATATAATTTTATGATTTGGACTGATATTATACTTCCTTAAAAATTCCTCTTTCGAATAAATTTTATCCGCATGATACAATATATCATATCGTGGCTGTCCAGTTACAACAACACTATTTAGGGGGTATGCACTTACCATTGTTAAAATCTCCTTGTAGTACGGTCCATATACTGCGGTTTTATCGGGAATGGGGCAATATGGTGATTCTACACCCCCATCTGGTGCTATTTCGTCTTTTGTGTATCTGTAACTTTTATGAAGAGGATGAACAATTCCGTGTTGTATTGCCAGTGTTGGAATATTCTCAAGCTTAGCGGCAATGACTAAAGTCCTTTCCCACCACCAATGTTCGTTAAGTAATAAGATTAAATTAGGTCTCTCAACTCTTATCATTGTCCTCGCTATTTGAATATACTTGATAAGATGAGGAAATAAAACGGAAAAATACAAATCCAACTCATCTTTTATTTCCTTATATAAATCTTTCTCATCATATATACACATTTCTTTAAAAACTTTATCCCTTATCAAATAATGCCAAGATTTTTTAAAATGTTTGAAAGCTTTTCTTTCCTTTCTCCATGCGCTCATGGACCAATACAAATTGAGAGGTTTATGTGGTATATTCCAATTTTTCAACTTATCTCTGAAAATTTTCAGCCCCCTTATTGGGTAGAGGTCTATTGGATAGATTCCAATTAGATTATATCTATTGTTCAATTTAATTATGAGTGAATCAAAAAAAGCATCGGATTTCTTCAAACAATTTGTTCTACAATCTTTGATAACTCTCCATTGCCTATCCTGAGCTATGAATAATATTTTCGGTTTGGTGTTTTTTTTATCTTGTTTGCTTTTTCCTGAAATTTTAATCATTAATCTTACTAACAACATGATAAATATATCATACATCATCACAATATAAATCCCAATATTCCTATAAAACTTCATAAATAATTCATGATGGTTGTATATACTTGCGATTAATTTATGTTGATTTGATCTATCGGGTGGGACCTCGTTATCTATAGCCTTGCTGACGAGATCATGGAATGGTGTGTCTGCAACCCACCACATTGCAATATTATCATAAGTTGTAAGTTCTAGCAGGCTTTTTCCACAATTTAACTTTTTCTTGTATAAATTATGTATATAAATTAATTTATCTTCTTCAGTCATATTTCAAGTCCTCTCTCAACTCATCGAGGTCATACTGAAAAACGATTCCCCTCTTTGGCAATTCCGCAAGCATCTCAGCTAATGTGACGCCCGCTATCTCAGCCGCCTTCCATAGTGTCACCTTCTGGGTTCTATACAGCTCTAATGCTTTGTTCATCTTCCACGCATCCAGCCCTTCTTCAATTATCTTCGTTAACAACGTAGATTTATCCACTTTCTCTTCTTCCGCCCAATGCGCTATCTCCCTAATAATCCTCCTCGGAAGCTCAGTCATAACTTTTTCACTCATTTTTATACCTGAGAGATCAATAGATTATTAATATTAATAAATCTTTGCTTCATGCTAACTCCTCCAATACTCCTTCGAACTCACCCACAATATCATCCCAGTTATATTTCTCAACGAATCCCCTCGCTTTTCTTCCCTCCTCCTCAACGCTTCCATTCTCTATCAATTCAATCGCCTTCTTAAAAACATCTTCTGGTTTATCCACAT
>JAGLZA010000332.1 GCA_023131835.1 Caldifarciminota bacterium | reverse complement strand
CTTTTGTTCAATGGATGATTGACAATCTTCATAACGATAATAAAAAACATTTCGATAATATATGCAATTATCTAAAACGGCATAATAAGAATTTTGACATCGACGGTCTTATTTTTATTATAGTTAGAATGAGAGGTCAATTACATCACTATTCTGGGAAAAGTACACAAGTTCATGGAACCCCATTCAATCAAAAAGATTTCGAAAGCATTGCATATTTGTCATTGGGACTTGCTGTTAGAGCAATACTTCATAAAATATTGGAAATCAATACTCAAAACAACAAAATGTAATAATTTAGATATGTACAGTACTTACAAATCTAGGCACTATCCCAAAATCCAGTTATGATTTAAATTAGTAATAATATTACAACCAGCATATAATTATACTATGCTGCAATATTATTACTTAGTGTATAACATGGTAACAATAAACTGCAACCTTTATAACTTTTCTGAAATCCCTATTTTTCAAAGTATTTTCAATGGGATTGGTAATGAATTTGAATACACGGAAAAAGATATTTTCCGTAGGAAAATATCTCCGCAGTGCCCAATATGCAACAATAAAACAGTACACAATGGTTCTAACAACTACACCAAAAAAGGAATTGGCACTATCAAAATCGGTAAATATTTATGTAAATCATGTGGTGAAAATCTCGAAGAAGATCGAAGTGTTTGGGTAAATCTCAAAACTATATTTTCTGATTTACTTAGAGAACTTTATCAAATGCTTAGATTAAATCATGTTAGTTACGGTGCAATTTCGGACATAATGCATCTCATATTTCCACAATCTAAAAGTACAGTTTTTAGGGGCTTCAATCATATCATGAATAATGCGGAAGTACCTCCGCTTGAGAACGTTTTGATAGTGCATTATGATGAACAGTTTCCAAAAGAAGGACGTTCTCAGAAATACCGCCTCACACTATTGGATGCAAAAACCAAACGACCATTAGCTGATGAATTATTTGATCAGAAAGATCCCGAAACAATCAAACAATTTCTATTATCGAACTTTGACACGTCAAAACCACTATTCATTGTAACTGACTTTTATTCAAGCTACCCATCAATTTTAAAAGAAGTATTTGGAGATAATTTAGTACACCAATATTGTCTGTTTCATTTGAACAAGCTTATCGTCAACGATTTTCCGAGAAATACAACGATGGCACAAGAATTGATCAAATACAAATTATTGAATATTTTCTATAATCGTGAGAAAGAAATCGAAATGCTAAAAAAGTTAGAATTGGAAGAATTAAAAATTATTAAAAATGAAATTGCATACAAACCATGGATTAAGCTAGAAAAAAAAGCTTTCTACAAATTTGTACGTGATCAAAAGTTATCTCGACGTAGAAATAAAGAAAATCTTGAAATGAATAGTCTTGAAAACGCCGAACAAAATTTTAAGGAACTGATTGATAATATTAAATCGTTTGATAGTCAAACGCAGACACGATTGAAAATGATTAAAAAACACTGGATGAATTTGACTGTGTTTCACTATTTGGAGGGAGCCCCCGCCACAAATAATGCAGTTGAAAACTATTATTCAATGAGTCTAA
>JAGLZA010000331.1 GCA_023131835.1 Caldifarciminota bacterium | reverse complement strand
TTACCGAAATATGATAGTGTCGCGAATAAAGGAAAAAGGAATAGAAATTCAAGTAACCTTAAAAGGAGATTTTGGAGAACAAAGCCATTGGGCAATAGCCGATACGGGGTTTTCTTTAGGAATCGCTCTCCCACTAAAAGATGCAGTGAGGTTGGGGCTTTCCCCCATAAGCGTGGGGCATGTTGTAACAGCAGACGGTAAAGTACATAATGTAGATATTTTAATTGGTAAGGTAAGATTAGGCGATAGCAATTTTGGAGAAACAACATTTATCGTTATCGGAGATGAAATACTACTTGGGATGGCGGTTCTTTCCCCATATCGGGTATGTTTTCATGCGGATAAAAAAGAAGTCACGATAGAGGAAAAACAAAGCTTTAATAAGGATACGCATTTATCATCATTAAAAAGGCAACTGAGGGAAATCATACCTCGATAAGGAGAAAATAGAAAGGATGGCACCACCAAAAGCATGTGTATTTCATAGAAGCCCAGAAAAAGATTACAATGTTTTAGTCGGGGATTCCGTAGAACTAAGACTAAGAATAGAAAACTGTGGCGATAGCAGAGGTAATTTTTATTCAGATATAAGAAAAGATGGGTTTGGCTGGATAAGTAAATATAACGAATATCTTGACCCTGGCGAATTGGGCACTTTCCTTAGAAAGAGTTTCATAATGCCTAATCGCGAGGTAAAAGTTGATTTTTATGGTGGTCACGCTTGGTCTGGCGCTTGGTCTGAGGACTTTCACTATACTGCATACTTAAGACCCCGAAAAGAGTATTGCACACAAGAGATTTATGTAAAGACAAAAGATGGTGCAAGCGTAAGGGCAACGATAGATTGGGGTGATGGTACTTCTGACAGCAGTTATACACCGAAAACATTCAGTCATCAATACGAAGTAGTTGTAGGTAAATCATATGAGATTAAGGTATCGGCATCGGGATATTATACAGAGTCAATATGGCTTACCTTACCATGCAAACCAATAATTACATCTGTATTACCAAAGCTAACAGAAACATGCTCACAAAACGTAAGAGTCGTAACCTCAGATGGAGCATCAGTACGTGCAAGATTAGACTGGGGCGATGGAGTTCACGAAGATTTTTACACTCCAAAAACAGGTTTCTACGATCGTTATGAAAAAGGTAAGTCTTATACGGTAAGGGCATCAGCAGATGGATATGAAAGTGCTTCAAAAGTTATTACTGCGTGCCGATCGCAATTTACACTAACATTAAAGAAGGTAGAGGTACCACCAGAATATTGTTACCAATATGTTCGTGTTGAGACATCAGATGGCAAATCGGTTACATATGAAATAACTTGGGGGGCAGGTACATGGGCAACGGGGAGTACACCAGACACAAGCATGCTGTATTGCGAGAAGGGGAAGAGCTATACAGCAACAGCAACAGCAAGTGGCTATACAAGTGCTTCAAAAACATTTACTGCCTGCACAACTCAATTCACACTAACATTAACGAAAGAAGTAGAAGATGTAGGTGCCATAAATGTAACATCATCACCCGATCCTGCAAGAATATGGGTAAAGCCCGCA
>JAGLZA010000330.1 GCA_023131835.1 Caldifarciminota bacterium | reverse complement strand
TTTTGACCTAGATAATACTCTTTACAATGAAAAACAATTTGTCAGAAGCGGTTTCAGAGCAGTTTCAAATTACATGGTAGAAAAATACGGAATAAATGAAGAAAGATTGTATGACTTACTTTTAAGTACATTTTCAAAGCAAGGGAGAGAGAAAGTTTTCGACAAGGCTTTAAAGAAGCTAAATCTCTACAAAAAGGAGATTGTTCTAGAAATGGTGGAAGTTTATAGAAACCATTCCCCTAAAATTACCATCTACAGAGATACTCAAGAGGTTCTTCCGAAATTAAAGAAAAAATACCGCGTCGGGCTTATTACGGGTGGTGTCAAGAAAGTGCAAGAAAGCAAAGTCAAAGCATTGAATATAGAAGGTTTTTTTGACTCAATCACATATGCCATTGAACATAATGGGAAAAACAATACCCAAGTATTTATGGCGACTTTAGAAAAACTAAGAGTAAAGCCTTCAGAGAGCATATATATTGACGATAATCCGCTAAAAGGATTCTTTGTGGCTAGAAAACTAGGTATTCATACGGTCAGAATATTGAGAGGTGAACATAAAGAACTCAAGGGTGATAAGCCATATTATCCAGAGTTCGAGATAAGGAACTTACGACAACTTCTTAATATAATTTGCAGCTTCAAAAAAAGATAGGGACGCACCGTATACTGTAAAAGAAGAATGTATATCTTGCTGACTCCTAGTTCGCTTCATGGATTATCTTGAGGAATGAAGAAGGTTTCGTTTTGGGAAGTGCTAACCAGATGTATCATAGACCTATTTTACAGACGTATGTTCCCGTAAAAATAATAACAGGTATGTATAATCATTCTATAGGGGAGAAGGATTAGCGTGAATAAACTATCACGTAACTTGTTTACTTCAACATTGATTATGATTTGTTTTCTTTCGACTTTGCCGTCTCTCATGAGAATCGAAGAGGCGAATGCGGAAATCCAATATGTAAGCATTGTGCCGATAGATGACGCAAGAGTTTATGAGGGAACTCCAGACGCGAATTTTGGGAGCCAAAATTTCATGACGGTAGGTAGATACTGGTCAAACCACATAGAGATGTGGATTCGCTTCAACCTGACAGACGTTGCTTTAGCGTATGACAGTTTGAAACTGAAGTCGGCGGGTCTCAAGCTGAGGGGGAAAGGCACTCTGGGAACTCTTGCTAACGTTCAAGTTCAGGTCTGGGTGGCTCAGGCGGGGTGGAGTGAATCGTCGATCACCTGGAACACCAAACCTCCACTCTTGACAAATTACACTTTATGCGCTTTTACTGGAGACGTGTTCTCCGAACTTGATTATAGAAGAGTGGCGCTCAACAAGAGTGATGTTGAATACTGGATGAGTTCCAACGATAAACTTTATAGTATCTGTTTGACAGCTCGAAACCAATCAGATACTGACGCGTTTCTTCAAGTCTCCACA